>JAZUDP010000101.1:0-15648 GCA_045639705.1 Acutalibacteraceae bacterium | reverse complement strand
GAAAACGCATCTTTCAGCAAATAACTGCTAAGCGGGCAACATACATCAGTATGCTGCCCGCTTTTTCATTGTTCTTCATCTGAAATCTGTTGTTTTCAGATACGGAGTAGTTTTGAATGAGATAGAATCAGACTCAGACGCAGCTGACAAAACCTTGAAATACTCGCGTATTTCAAGGTTTTTCAGCAAGTATAAGGCGATTATAGCCATTCAAAACCGGTTTCTCCCTAATTTGCACCGCCCAACCGGCTGCTTGTCTTTTTTATTTTCCTAACCATTCCGATGCCGCTCTGCGAGCCGCTGCGGCAAGGTCGCCGCGGCATTCAAGCTTCACCTGCTCAAACGTGCGCTCATCATGGTCTGTTATGTATATTTTCTTTATTTTTGAACCTGACATATCGGTTACCCTGCTCATACCTACGATAGCAATAACGGGTGTGTCGCCCGAAAGAGCCGCAACCTGCGCAGGTGCTTTACCCAGAAGTGACTGATTATCCATGCAGCCCTCGCCCGTGATTACAAGCTCGGACCGTGCGGCAATTTCTTCAAAGCCCATTGTCTTAAGCACTGTCGGAGCGCCCCTGACAAGCCGTGCGCCGAGGAAGCTTATCAATCCGAAGCCGAGTCCGCCCGCTGCGCCCGTCCCCTCTTTATGTGAGTTGTCCGTACCGGTTTCCGCGGCTGTAACATCTGCAAGACGGCGCAGTCCGTCATCAAGAAGCTTAACCGTATCGGCGTCCGCACCCTTCTGGGGAGCAAAAATATATGCCGCTCCGTTTTCACCGTAAAGCGGGCTTACAACATCGCACAGAACCTCGATGTCCGTATCCTTAATACGGCTGTCAAGACCGCTGAGGTCGATTCTTTCAATCTGCGCCATTCCCCTGCCGCACAGCGGAACCTCTTTTCCGTCGGCTCCGAGAAATTTTGCGCCTAGTGCCGCCGCGCAGCCGATGCCGCCGTCGTTTGTTGCACTGCCGCCGACACCGATAAGAATCTTTCCGCATCCGCGGTCAAGCGCATCAAGTATAAGCTGACCCGTACCGTAGGTTGTGGTAAGCATCGGATTTTTATTATCTCCGACAAGAGGCAGTCCGCTTGCCGCCGCCATTTCAATGACGGCCGTGCCGTCGGGAAGAATACCGTAAAACGAATCAATTTCATTGAAATACGGGTCTTTCGCTTTAACGGAAACACGTTCCCCGCCGTTAAAAAGCAGCGCGTCAACAGTACCCTCGCCTCCGTCGGCAATGGGTACGCATTTTATTTCAAGCGAAGCGTCAGCTTTCAGAAACTCTTTTTTAATTATTTCACATACCTCAACGGCAGACATTGTACCCTTAAACGAGTCGGGAGCAATAACTATCATAAAACCACCGTAATTATAATTTGAAATCGTCAGGTGTAAATTCGGTTTTGCCCGGTCTGCGGCGCGGAATGCGCTTAAGAGGGTCATATTTAAAGCTGCTGCAATGCGAATCGAGAAGCCTTACGCCTGTTTTGACACAGAGAACGCTTTCGCCGTCGGCTGAAATAATGCCGTGAGCACATACTCCGCAGGCAGGTATAACATCATCCTTGTTGATTATAGGCTTTTTCATTCTTTATCAGTCCTTTTTTCAAAAGCTGTCTGTATTATATCACACCTTTTGCCTTCGTGCAAGTTTTATATCCGTCAGCATTAACGCTGATAGAACAAGCATTGCCGCGGCGGCGGGAGCGGACACCGAATACGGCTTTGAAATTACATCTGAAACATTTGAAAATACGCTTATTTCGCACGGAAAAATTCTGAACAGTACCCATGCGGCAGCGGCTGATACTCCGCCCTCAATCAGTCTTGCCGCCCACAGATATGTTATTTTCATGCCGAGAACCTTCAGATACGGCATAAGCTGGCAGTGTACCGCAAGCCCCGACCATCCGAGTACAAAGGCAAGCACGCAGGCCGGAAAGCATACTGAGGCACTCATACAGCCGCCCGTAACCTCCGTGACAATGCTGAACCATACCGCCGTCTTTTCACTGACAGGCAGACGGATAAGAAATTCATTGATTCCCGAAAAAAGCATTATCCACGCACAGACATTCAGCACGGACTGCACAGACTGACTCACAGAATCGGTCAGCGTGCCGCGCGTATATACGGCATTTGCTTTATTCTTATTCCCTTCTTCACCGCGGCTGATTATTTTTGACGCGATTCCCGTTAAAAGCGAGGCTGCCGTCATTGAAGCAAACAGAATAATTCCCGCTTTTCTGCTTGAAAGCATTACCGTTCCGACCGTACCGATTACAAAGGCAGGCCCCGCGTTAATGCAGAAAATCATCATTCGCCTGCCCTGTCTTACGGTAATTTCTCCGTTTTCATAAAGCTGTGCCGTCATTTTCGCTCCCACGGGGAAGCCGCCGATAAGGCTCATTATAATTGCGCAGCCTGCCGCACCGGGCAGGTCAAACAGCTTCTTTGTGACGGGAGAAATTCTGTTTCCTGCCATACCGGCAAGTCCTGAGCGGACAAGGAAATCCGACAGAACCGTAAACGGAAAAAGTGACGGGATAACCGACGCTCCGCAGACTGCAAGCCCCTTGCGCAGTCCGTCAACCACAACCGACGGATAAAGGAAAAACAGCACTGCGAAAAATGTTGACGCGGCGGCAATAAAAAAGACTTCGATTCTGTAATTTTTCACGCAGATCACCCGTAAATATATATGAGAGATTCACGCCGATAATTCGGTTCGGAGGTATTATGGCAAAATCAGATTTTCAGCAGTTCAGCGCGCCCTTCTCGCACAGGATATGTGACAGACTTGACATAAGCGACGATATCTGCCGCAGCTGCGGATATGTGGAAATCATACCCGGGTGCTGCGCTCTTGTTGACGGCTGCAGGAGCGTTATGGAGTACGGTGACTCCGCCGTAAAGCTTAACCTCGGGAAAAGAACAGTTACAATCAGCGGAAGCAATCTGATTATAAAATCACTTTCAGCGGAGCAGGCTGTTATTGAAGGGCTGATTCTTAATGTTGAATTCGGCGGCTGAGGTGATAATATGTCGGTAAGAGACCCTGTGCATCTGCTGTTCGGTTATGTTGAAATCAAGGGCAAAAACGGCTTTGCGGAGCGTTTTATAAACCTCTGCACCGCCGCAGGAATACCGCTCTGGGATATTCACAGAAAGGGAAGCTCAATATCGGCAAAAACCACTGTCGCAGGATACCGGAAAATCCGTTTCCCCGCCAGGCAGAGTTCAATGCGCGTCAGTCTTGTAAAAAAACACGGCCTGCCGTTTCTGACAGACCGGATTTTTCGCCGAACGGGTCTTGTTGCCGGATTTGCTGTTATGATTCTTGTGCTGAGTATACTTTCATGCAGGATATGGATAATTGAGGTTGACAACGAAACCTCTATTCCGACGGAGAAAATTCTGAGCGCTTATGAAGAAATCGGACTTTATGTCGGAGCAGGCAAACGGATTGACCTTAACGCTCTGCGTTCCGATATTTCGGCAAAGCTCAGCGACACCTCGTGGACAACGGTAAACATTATCGGAAGCACCGCAACAATAAAGGTGCGTGAGGTAAGAAAAACTCCGCAGATTGACAGCGGCAGAGGGACATCGAACATCTTAGCCTCAAGGGATGGACAGGTTGAAATAATCGAAGCCTACCGCGGCTCCGCGGCGGTAAAGCCGGGACAGACGGTAACCGAAGGCGGACTGCTCATAAGCGGAATAACCGAAACCAAGCTGCAGACAAACATTTTCTCGGATGCGGAGGGCTATATTGCCGCAGAAACCTCAATAAATGTCAGTAAAAAATCCGACAGCCGCATTTCCGTTCTTCAGCCGGAAAGCAGAAAAATATACTCGGTTTATTTTCTCGGGAAAGAAATTCCTCTCGGCAGAAGGCGTGACAGCGACTGCGTATTCAGACACAGAGAATGGCTCAGCGCCGGAGGTAAAAAAATGCCGTTCGGGATATACTGTACGGTTTATACCGATTTCAACGAAAGCGAGGCTGAGCTGAGCGGACAGGAGAATCTTCTGACGGCAATAAACGATTATTCGCTTGAGGCTTACCGCCGCACCCTGCACACTCAGAACATTTCAAAGAATATCAGTGCGAAAAAAAATAAAAGCGGCGTTACCGTTTCGGGCATTTACCGCTGCTATGAAAACATCGGCAGAAAGGTTCCGTTTGAAATTGCGGAGTCGGCGGATTCGGATACAGAGTAAAAAGAAAAAGTATGGACTTCATATGAAATCCATACTTTATTATTTCTGTTAAACTTATGCTTTGCCTGCGCAGCCGAGAACTGTGTTGATCTTATGCTCAACCATACCCTCGATAGCTGTACGGGCGGGCTTGAGATACTGTCTGGGGTCAAAGTGGCTGGGATTCTCAGCAAGATACTTTCTGATAGCCGCTGTCATAGCAAGGCGGAGGTCAGAGTCAATGTTAATCTTGCAGACTGCCATTGTTGCTGCCTGACGGAGCATCTCTTCGGGAATACCGATTGCGTCGGGCATGTCTCCGCCGTACTTGTTGATTTCCTCAACAAACTCTGGGATAACAGATGAAGCACCGTGAAGAACGATGGGGAAACCGGGAAGACGCTTTGAAACCTCTTCAAGAATATCAAAACGGAGCTGCGGCTTCTGGCCGGGCTTGAACTTGTATGCGCCGTGGCTTGTGCCGATAGCGATAGCAAGAGAATCAACGCCTGTGCGTGTTACGAAATCCTCAACCTGCTCGGGCTTGGTGTAGCTCTCGTTGCCTGCTTCAACAACAACATCGTCCTCAACGCCTGCAAGTGTGCCGAGTTCGCCTTCAACAACAACGCCGTGAGCGTGTGCGTAGTCAACAACCTTCTTTGTTACTGCAACGTTCTCTTCATATGAAAGAGCGGAACCGTCGATCATAACTGATGTGAAGCCGCCGTCGATGCATGCCTTGCATGTCACGAAATCCGGGCCGTGGTCAAGATGAAGTGCAATGGGAAGTCCTGTTTCTTCAACAGCAGCCTCAACGAGCTTTACAAGATATGTGTGGTTTGCATAAGCTCTTGCGCCCTTGGAAACCTGAAGAATAAGGGGAGCGTTGAGTTTCTTGCCTGCTTCAACAATACCCTGAATGATTTCCATGTTATTAACATTGAATGCGCCGACTGCATAGCCGCCCTTATAGGCGTCCTCGAACATCTTTTTTGTGGTTACAAGTGGCATTTATATCACTCCTATAAAATATTACCTCATTGATTATATCATTTTTCCTTTTTTTGTCAATGTCTTAAAAATAAATTAATATTTGTTTAGTTTCATATTCGTTGACAAGGAAAAATTCTTATGATAAACTTATCATAAGAAAGTTTATCTTTTTTCTGATTTGAGCAGCCGCTGAACAAGCCGGAGATGCAGAATTCAGCGGATTTCCGTCTGCCGTTCCGGACAAAAAATCCCTGACTTCTGTCAGCAGGTCTGCGGATTTTTTCAAACTTCTGACGAAAATATTCTCACTGATTTTCACATTCCTGTTATCAGTGGTTACCTGAAGGTACTGAATCATGAATTTGTTAGTTACTCTGAATTCAAATTATATATTTCCCCTATGCGTAATGCTTCATTCTCTTTCCGCAACAAATTCACAGAATCATTTTGACATATACGTTCTTTTTTCTTCTCTTTCGGACAGCGATTTCAAAATGATGGAAAAAGCTCTGGGCGATGCTGACGCCGATATACACAGAATACGCGTTGACGAGAAAATATTTGATTCCGCGCCCGTTCTCAGCAGAATAAGCAAGGAAACCTATTACAGACTGCTTATCAGCGAATACATTCCCGACAGCGTTCACCGTCTGCTTTATATTGACCCTGATGTTGTTATAAAAAAGAACCTTGACGAGCTGTATAACATTGATATGCAGGGTAATACTATCGCCGCGGCATCACACATGTTTCATGCCGTCAGAAAGTTCAATTTAATGAGACTCAATCTGAAGCCCGAAAGCAATTATATCAATGCGGGCATAATGCTTATAGATGTTGACAGGTGGAAAAAAGAGGTTCCCACGGACAGGCTGATGAGTTTTATTTCCTCAAACATCAAAAAGCTTAAGCTTGCCGACCAGGATGTTGTAAACATGATGCTTGAGGACAGCATTCTGCTTGTTGACGAAAGGAAATTCAACCTTGACGAAAAAATATTTTTTGCCAGAAACTTCAGATTATACGCCCGTGAGACAATAGATTCCGAATGGGTAAGAGAAAACACCGTAATCATTCACTACAACGGAAAGCACAAGCCGTGGCGCGGCGGAAAATACAGAGGAAGGCTCGGAGAATATTTTGAAAAATACAGAGATTTCTGATACAAAAAAAGAAAATTTCCGGCGCGGTCAGAAGATAGCGGCAATATGCGTCTGTGCGGCGATAGGAATAGCTTTTCTGTTCTGCTACATTAAATACGGCAGACAGCTTTATTCGGCTTTCGGCAGCACGGATTCCCTGAAAGCTTTTCTTGCCCGCTTCAACGGGTATGACGAACTTGCTTTTGTGGTAATAAGAGCATTCCAGACCGTAATAAAAATCATCCCCGCCGAGCCGCTCGAAATTGCCTCCGGTCTTCTCTACGGCACATGGAAGGGACTTCTTTTCTGCATGCTCGGTACGGAAATCGGCTCACTGATAATCATTCTGCTTGCCAAGGCTTTCGGAAGAAAGCTTGTAAATCTCTTCTTCCCTATCGAAAAAATCGATTCGCTCAAATTCCTTCAGAATAAAAAAAGAGCTTATTTTTCACTGTTTTTTATTTACCTTATCCCCGGAACGCCCAAGGATGTTCTGACCTATGCAGCATCAATCACAAATCTTAACATGCCGCTGTTCCTTCTTGTTACGGGAATCGCGCGCATACCGTCTATTATTACATCAACGCTCTGCGGTGAGCAGATAATAAACAAAAACTATACTCTTGCGATTATAATTTTTGCCGTGACAGGACTTGCAGGTATAGTTTCGTCCGTTATATATCAGAAGCTGTCCGAAAAGAAGGACAGCAAAGACTCTCAGGAAGAATCGTGATCTGAATATGATAAAATCCAACGACACTCAAAAGCTGTGGAAAACTGCTCCGTTAACTTTTCTCGGAGCGGCTTTGTTACCTGAATATGTCGCCCCCGTTCTTGCCGTTGTGTGCTTTTCTCTCGTTCTGAAAAACCGCATCAATTCCGGGAAAAAGCCGTACTTCGGTTCTCTCGGAGTTTCCGTACTGTTTTTTATGGCATGGATGGTTATTGCGTCAGTATATTCTTCAGGCATAGTAACCTCACTTGCAAGCATCGGACTGTGGATTCTTATGCTGTCAGGCTTCTACTTCGTAAACGAGGTTATTGACACGGAGGGAAAAATTGAAAAAATGTTTCTTGCGGGCAGCCTTTCAGCCGGTACCGCGGGCGCAATCGGAATAATACAGATGGTTCTTTATCACTGTGAACCGTACCGCGCAAAGGGACTGCACATAAAGTTCAATCCGTTCTGGCATTTCATAGACATCGATATAGCAAATCTGGCACAGAAGCTGCCTGAATTCTTCGTTTCAAAGCTTCCGAAAACAAAGTTCAGTCTTTTCCCGCAGCGCGGCTGCTCAACCTTTACAAATCCCCTGTTCTTTTCAGCCTTTGAGGTAATGATGATTCCTCTCTCGGCTTACTGCTTCCTCTGTTCAAAAAACAAAAAACACCGCATAATCGGTCTTATATGCTTCATGCTTTCAATCGGCGGTGTGGCAAGCTCATATTCAAGAGGCCCGTACATAGCTGCCGCGGCAGTAATCATCCTGCTTCTTCTTTACGGCGGCAAAAAAGCAGTGTTAATCGGTTCAATCAGTGCGGCCGCAGGCGCTGTGCTTACGGTTTTTTCAAGCGGAACAATCAAAAGAATTCTAACCCTTGTTACAAACAAAAACGATATATCAATAAACACACGCACAAAAATCTGGGCTGCCGCTCTTGATATGGTAAAAAAACATCCCGTTTTCGGATACGGTACGGGATTTAACAATGTACGTCAGGAGCTGCATAACGTTTATAATATTCAGCAGCCTCACGCGCACAATATTATTCTTGAAATCTGGCTTGAAAACGGTATATTCGGCGTACTTCTTTTTGCGGCAATTCTTGTTGTGTTTGCCGTGAACATTATCAGGGTCGCACGCAAAAGCACTCAGGGACGGTATTATGCCGTAACTCTTTTTGCCTCCGCGGCGGGTTTCCTTGCCTGCGGAATGACCGACTGCCTGTTCTACGGTCTTAAGCCGCTTCAGTATCTCATGCTGATTTTCGGACTTTCTCAGGCCGCTTTCTCAATTCTGCTGAAGGATGAGGAATTCTTCCTGCTGCCGAAAAAGCTGAAGGAAAAGCTGAGTTTTCTGTTAAATATTCGCTGATTCTCAGAAACAGCAAAAAGTCTCCGTGACGGAGACTTTTTTAAAAATATTACATAAGCTGAACCTTTTCTCCTTCGCAGGTAAGGAGATTGTAATTGAACACACCATCGGAAATAAACGTGTAGTAGTAATATCCCATTTTGCATTCTTCAAATTTATTTCCGTTATATTCTGATTCCTTTGCCTGAGTTACAATAATTGTCTGATTCTCAAATTCCTTGATGAGATATATTCCGTACTTGCTTGAGCGGACAATTATTTTATCATCGGTAAGGTTCGGTATCTTGTATTTTTCGCCGTCCTTGTCGAAGGTATAATAAACAATGTTGTACTGATCCTTCTGACCTACACACAGCACGCCCTCGTCACATTCGGCATATGTGAGCAAAGGCTCATGATAACGGTAGGAGTATATTTTTTCAACGGACTTAAACCCGTAAAAGAAATTTTCAACAGGGATAAGCAGAAGAAGCGCAAAGGTGATAATTCCTGCAAACGACGCGATAAGAACCGACTTGCCTTTATTCTTTGTTATCTTTATCAGTATGATAATAAGGGCAATGAAAATTACTATCGCCGCACCCCATCTGACAAAATCATACGCCATAAATGTCTCACCTCTCCAAGTAACCGCTGGCTAATATGTATGTTAACACACTAATCTGAAAATGTCAAATACAGTAAAGGGGAAAATAAAATGTTAAATGAAAAAATTAAAGAATTTGCCGAAATGATTTCCGACAGCCAGAAAACGGTGTTTTTCGGCGGTGCGGGCGTGTCAACCGAGAGCGGTGTCAAGGATTACCGCAGCGAAGACGGTCTGTACAACACAGTAAAGGAATACGGGGTTTCTCCCGAAACAATACTCAGCTACAGCTTCTTTCAGAAAAATCCCGAGGTATTCTATGACTTCTATTACAAATATTTTCTTGAAAGCGAGGCCGAACCCAACGCGGCTCACTATGCGCTTGCGGAGCTTGAAAGGAAAGGACTCCTTTCTTCTGTCATAACTCAGAATATTGACGGACTGCATCAGAAGGCAGGCAGCAGAATGGTGCTTGAGCTTCACGGCACAACCTCGCGTCACTACTGCACCGAATGCTTTGAGCCGTTTCCCGTTGAAAGCATAAAAAAGCTTAAGGGCGGCGTTCCTCACTGCAAAAAATGCGGCGGCATAATCAAGCCGAGAGTTGTTCTTTACGAGGAGCCGCTCAACGATGAAATAGTTGAAAAGGCTGTAAACGAAATCATAACCGCCGACCTGCTCATCATCGGCGGAACATCTCTTGCCGTTTATCCCGCGGCAATGTATATCCGCTATTTCAGAGGCAGAAACATTGTGCTTATCAACAAGGGCGAAACCCAGTATGACAGCAGTGCCGACCTGATATTCCGCGAAAGCATCGGACAGGTTCTCAGCGAAGCCGTCAGACTGGTAAAATAAGGAGGTTATTTTATGATTAAGGTACTGAAATTTCTGACGGCACTTTTTATGGCGGTAATCATGCCGATTTCAAATTTTTTCGGCTCGTTCTGCAAGCCGCCCAAGGCTGATTTCACCGACCCCGAGCCCGTAATCAAGGCTGAAAGAAAGGCTGATGAATTTGTCATGGGCGAGAATGACATTATTCTTTATGACGGCACAGGTCTTGAGGAAGCCGTTGAGGAAATCAAATCCATGAACGGTGAGAAAGTGACCGTATGGCTTCATGAGGGTACATACAACATAAGCAATACAGTTAAACTTGACGGAATAAAGAACGCCGCCTTCAGGGCTTATCCGGATGAAAAGGTAAGCATAACCTCGGGCAAGACCTTCGGAGACTGGACCGAAACAACGGTCAACGGCGTAAAGGCTTGGGTTACCGATATTGAAGACGGAGCGGAATTCAACACATTATTTAAAGGCGACGAAAAGCTTTCCGTTACAAGATACCCGGAAACGGGACATTTTCTTGTAAAAAAACCTGATACAGAGGTTCAGCTCTTCAACGAAGAAAACACGCCGTGGCTCTATACAAGAGGCGATATGGCTTTCTTCACGAATGACGATATCAAACTCAAAAGCTTCTCTAATCTTCAGGATGTTCAGCTTAAGCTCATGCATTACTGGTACTGCGAACGCACAACGCTTGAATCGTACGAAAACGGCAGAGTCGGCTTGAAAATCCCCTGCACAATGATAATTCAGGAGAATGACAGATATTTCTTCGAGAATGTTTTCGAGGCACTCGACAAGCCGGGCGAATGGTATCACGATACATTAAAGAATAAGCTTTACTACATTCCGCAGGACGGCGACAGCATTGACAGCACTGAGATTTTCTGCCCCGCGCTTACAAAGCTTTTTGATATTTCCGACGCGGAAAACATTGAATTCAGCGGAATTACATTCAAAAACACCGACTGGTGCTATCCCACTCCCGACCCGTCTCTGGGCTGGCTGACAGAATATAACCTTATCTTCCCGCAGGGCAACCTTGAATGCGAGGGCGTATGCGACATCACACGCTCGCAGCAGATAAATTTCACAAGCTGCGATTTTCTTAATATCGGCAACACTGCAATAAGATATCAGCGCATCTGCCATGACTGTACCGTAACAGGCTGTACCTTTAAGGAAATCGGCGCAAATGTTGTTTTCGTCAACGGCTACAACACTGCGGACGTTTCTCAGCAGACTTACAACATCAGCGTTATTGACAACCTTATTGCCGGCTACGGCAGAAACTTCCCGTCGGGTATCGGCATTCTGTCAACGCACGCAAGGGACTGCAAATACTCACATAACGAGATTCATGACGGCTACTACACCGCCATTTCCTGCGGCTGGATGTGGGGTTACTCCTACAACGTTTCAGACGGTAATGAAATAAGCGAAAACCTTATCTACGATATCGGTCAGGGCTGGCTTTCGGATATGGGCGGTATCTACACCCTCGGAATGCAGCCGCACACCGTTCTGACGCATAATAAGATTTATAACGTTGCCGCTGACCCCAACGAGGGCGGCTACGGCGGCTGGGGAATCTATCTTGACGAAGGTTCCTCGGGTATAACCGTTTATCAGAACCTTGTTTACGGCTGCGGCTCCGACAGCTTCCATCAGCACTACGGTCAGGACAATATGCTTATCAACAATATCTTTGCATTGAGCAAAGAAGGTCAGGTAAGGAGCAGCCGCCAGGAGGACCACAACGAATTCTATCTTAAAAATAACATTATTGTTTCCGACAACTCATTAATATATTCGCAGACTGTTGAAGGCAAGTTCACTGACGGCAAAAATCTTTACTGGGACTATACGAACGGCAAGAACATAATCAGCAGCACGGAAAACAATATGAAGCTCAGCCACAGACTTCACAAAAATGTTATGAAAAAAATGAACTACTATAACGATGCGGTTTATGCCGACCCGCTGTTCCGCGACCCGCTGAATTTTGATTTCACTCTTGCGGACAACTCCCCCGCCCTTGAAGAAATCGGATTTGAAACATGGAACTACAACACGGCAGGCACACTGACACAGTTTAATTAAAGCAGGTGAAAACATGAACGAAGAAAGCAAAATCATGCAGGGCGTTCTTTTCTGTCCCGGCGACCCCGAGCTTAAGGCCATGAAGCTTAAGGCTCACAAACTGAACATCGATTATAATAAGCTTTACGAGGACGAGACTGAGGAAAGGAATGCAATTCTTGACGAGATTCTCGGCTCGAGAGGCGAGGGCGTTTTCCTTCAGGGACCGATAACCTTCCATTACGGAAAGCACACTCACATCGGTGACAGATGCTTTATCAATTTCAATTTTACCGTTCAGGACGACGCGGAGGTTACAATCGGAAGCGACTGCAATTTTGGTCCGAATGTTACAATTGTCACGCCGGTTCATCCCATGCTTCCCGACGAGCGAAAGCAGATTAAATGCGCTGACGGGCAGATTCGCCGTCTTTGCTATGCCAGGCCCGTAAAAATCGGAAACGACTGCTGGTTCGGCGCAAATGTTGTTGTCTGCCCCGGTGTAACCGTCGGCAACAACTGCGTTATCGGCGCAGGCAGCGTTGTAACAAGAGATGTCCCGGCAAACAGCTTTGCCGCGGGCAATCCGTGCAGAGTTATCCGTGAAATCACGGAAAAAGACAGCATGAAGTACAAACCCGAGGTTTTGGCGGATAATGAAATAATATAAAACCAAAAGACATTTTGAGAACCGAAAATTCCCAAAATGTCTTTTTTATTCAAGTACTTTATTCAGCTTTTCCATAAGCTCCGCCGTCGGTTCGGGTGTATCGGCAAGCGGAAACGGTATTCCCATAGAATTATACTTTTCAATGCAGAGCTTTCTGAACGGCAGAAGCTCTGTTTTTTTTATGCAGGAATATTTTTCCTCAAGCGATTTCAGTTGAAGCACCGAAGTTCCGTCATCGTTCAGCCCGGGAATTATAACCCTTCGAATCCATGTGGGGATGCTGCGTTCTTCGAGCTTATCAAGGAACGCGTCAACCCTGCTCTGCTCACATTTTGTGTATCGGAAATAATCCTCCGCGCCGGCATACTTGTAATCAAGCAGTACAAGGTCGGTATATTTCAGCAGCTCATCAGCACTGTCGTTCCACACGCAGCCCGATGTATCGAGTGCGGTGTGGATACCGAGAGCTTTCAGCTTTCTGAAAAGCTCCGTTACAAACTCCGCCTGCATAAGCGGTTCGCCGCCGGAAACAGTTACACCGCCGTTACGGATATAACTCTTAAACCGCACTATTTTTGCGGCAAGTGCGTCTGCGTCGGTTTCTTCGCCGCCGTCGAAGTCCCATGTATCGGGATTATGGCAGCAGGCACAGCGAAGCGGGCAGCCCTGCATGAACACAACGCATCTGACGCCCGGTCCGTCAACCGTGCCGAGACTCTGAAAGGAATGTATGTGTCCCGTCATACTGATGTATGGAAGGTACGCATGATAACCTCTCTCTGCTGCTCGCGTGAAAGCTTGCAGAAGTTAACGGCGTAGCCCGAAACGCGGATAGTAAGATTCGGATAATTTTCGGGATGCTCATAAGCGTCCATAAGCGTCTCGCGGTTCATAACATTTACATTAAGATGATGCGCGTCATTCATGAAGTAGCCGTCAAGAATTGAAACGAGATTGTCCACACGCTCGCTGTCCGTCTTGCCGAGAGCGTCGGGAACGATGGAGAATGTGTTTGAAATTCCGTCGGATGCCGAGTAATACGGAAGCTTGGAAACTGAATTAAGCGAGGCAAGCGCACCGTTTGTTTCCCTGTTGTGCATGGGATTTGCACCGGGTGCAAAGGGTTCAGCCTTTTTGCGTCCGTCAGGTGTTGAGCCTGTCTTTTTGCCGTATACAACGTTTGATGTAATTGTAAGAGCGGAAAGAGTATGCTCTGCTCCGCGGTAAGCAGGAGTCTTTTTAAGCTCCTCATGAACATCGACAAGAAGATTCTGCGCAATTTCGTCAACGCGGTTGTCATCGTTGCCGTACTTCGGGAAATCGCCGGTCGTTTCAAAATCAACGATAATTCCGTTTTCATCACGGACGGGTCTGACTTCCGCATATTTGATAGCTGAAAGTGAGTCGGTAATAACCGAAAGACCGGCAACTCCGAAAGCCATAAGACGGTTTACATCGGTATCGTGAAGGGCCATCTGAGTTTTCTCATAGGCATACTTGTCGTGCATGTAGTGAATGCAGTTCATTGTGTTGACATAGAGTCTGCAAAGCCACTGAAGATAAATGCGGAAGCGCTCCATAACCTTGTTGTAATCAAGAACCTCGTCTGCCACAGGCTCCATCTGAGGTCCTAAGCGGGTACCGAAAACATTATCTACACCGCCGTTGAGCGAAAGCAGAAGAAGCTTTGCAAGGTTTGTTCTCGCGCCGAAGAACTGCATCTGCTTGCCGATTTTCATTGCGGAAACGCAGCAGGCAATGCCGTAGTCATCGCCGAAACGGGGACGCATAAGGTCGTCGTTTTCGTACTGAATTGCGTCGGTGTCAATGGAAATCTTTGTGCAGAACTTTTTGAAGCCCTCGGGAAGAGAATTGCTCCACAGAACGGTAAGGTTCGGCTCGGGAGCGGCACCGAGGTTATAAAGAGTATTAAGAATACGGAACGATGATTTTGTTACAAGCGTGCGGTTATCAAGGCTCATGCCGCCGATGCTTTCGGTAATCCACATGGGATCGCCGCCGAAGAGCTCGTTGTATTCGGGAGTACGCAGGTGACGTGCGCAGCGAAGCTTGAGCACAAGGTCGTCGAGAAGCTCCTGCGCGCCTGTTTCATCAAGTGTGCCGTTCTTCATGTCGCGCTCGATATAAATGTCAAAGAAGGTTGCGTTTCGACCGAAGGACATTGCCGCGCCGTTCTGTTCCTTGTTCGCCGCAAGGTATGCGAAATATGTCCACTGAATTGCTTCCTTTGCGTTCTGCGCAGGCTTGCTGATGTCACAGCCGTACATTGCCGCCATTTCCTTAAGCTTGCCAAGGAAGTTTATCTGCTGGAAAAGCTCTTCGAGCATGCGGACATTGTCAACGTCCATGAAGTTTTCGCCGACACGTTCCTTATCCTTTTTCTTTTCTGCGATAAGTATGTCGATACCGTAAAGGGCAACACGGCGGTAGTCGCCGATGATGCGTCCTCTGCCGTATGCATCTGGCAGGCCAGTAAGAAGCGCACAGTGACGCGCGGCCTTCATTTCGTCAGTATATACGCGGAAAACACCGTCATTGTGAGTTGTACGGTAGGTGAAATATTCCTCAATTTTGTCCGAAAGCTTGTAGCCGTATGCTTCGCAGGCGGAACGTGCCATGCGGATGCCGCCGAAGGGATTAACACCGCGCTTGAGGGGTTCATCGGTCTGGAGGCCGACAATTATATCCTCATCAGTGAGGTAACCGGGTTTGTAGTTGCAGAGCGATGAAACCGTTGTTGTATCAACTGCAAGCACGCCGCCCTTTTCCTGTTCAAGCTTTTTAAGGCTTTCAAGCCTGTCAAGAGCTCTTTTCGTGCGCTCCGTTGCACCTGCAAGGAAAGAGCCGTCACCTGTATACGGTGTGTAGTTCTTATTGATGAAATCGCGGACATCAATATTCTCTGTCCAGTTGCCTTCGTTAAAGCCGTTCCACTGTGCAAAATTCATTTCAACGCTTCCTTTCAAAAATAAAAGGGTAACTCCGTT
>JAZUDP010000100.1:0-4236 GCA_045639705.1 Acutalibacteraceae bacterium | reverse complement strand
TACCGTGGGTTCGAATCCCACTCTCTCCGCCACTGACAAGACTTCCTTTGGGAAGTCTTGTTTATATGAACTGAATATCGGTTTGGTTCACCAATGGAGGATTACTCAAGTGGTGAAGAGGCTCCCCTGCTAAGGGAGTAGGTCGGGTAACCGGCGCGAGGGTTCAAATCCCTTGTCCTCCGCCAGCAAAAAAGCACTTGCCTCGGCAAGTGCTTTTTTGAATATTATCGCACTTTCCGGAAAACAAATCAGCACCCTACAGCTAATCGCGCATTATTAAAACAGCGTTCAGAAGACAGGAGGCACCGGCATGAAAGAAAGTAAAACATACAACTGGTCACTTTTGAGCAGATACAGAACCGAAATGTACGGAATATCGGCAATAATGATTGTTATTTTTCACATGAAGAATATCGTCCCCTACCCGTACACAATTCCTCATATTCCGTTCAACTTTTCGGTAATAACCGAATATTTCAACTTCGGCGTGGATGTCTTTCTCCTGCTTTCCGGCATGAGCCTGTATTTTTCACTTGTTAAAAAGCCGAAATATACTCTGTATCTGAAAAAGAGAGCCGAGAGAGTTTTTCTCCCGTACCTTATCATATCCCTGCCCTTTTCCGTATTTTATTTTACTTCTCACAAATCGGTAATCAGGCTTATTCTTGACCTGACGGGAATTTCACTTTACGTTTCATATACAGACGGAAGCTGGAGCTTTATCGTGCGGAAAATGTGGTATGTCGCTTTCGCGCTCGTTGCCTACGCCCTTTATCCCGTCGTACATAAATTCATTTTTCGCAGCGATAAAAAGCTCAGTCAGACCGTTAAAACACTGCTCATGATTTTTGTGCTTGTGTCCGTAACGGTTTTCATGAAGGTCAACATTCCCGCAGAATACTACGATACGCTTGAAATATACTTCACAAAGGTTCCCGTCTTCCTTCTGGGATGTCTTCTCGGCAAACGCGTTTATGACAAATCCGATTTCACAAAATTTGACATTATTTCCGTATTTCTCAGCCTGCTTGTCACTGTTCCATATCAGATTATTTTCAACAAAACCCATGATTACATTTTTGTCAGATACTGGGAGCTTTTCATCGCATATGCATTCTGCATACTTGTTCCCGTCTGTCTGGAATTCATCAACCTGAAAATAATAAATAAAATCTTCGCCTTCTTCGGCGGCATCTCCCTCGAGCTTTATCTGATACACATCTATCTTTACAATCTTACAAAGGACAGCATTTTCCCGGGTATTTTCAAGTCGGACGCATGGACAAAGCCTCAGAAATTCCTGATTTACCTCTGCGTCATTCTGATTTCTGTTATTCTCAGCAAGCTGTTCCAGTTCGCTTACGGAAAAATCTCCGCTTCTCTGAAAAAAAGATAACACACCGGGCGTCTTCGGACCATACAGCAGAATATAAAACGAAAGGAGATGACAGCCTTGCAGAAAAAATCAAAACTGAAATATCTGATTTTCAGCTTTATTACGGCGCTGGTATCCTTTTCCGTTTCGCTGTTTGCGCATATATATACCTTTAACGACGATTACTGGCTCTCAATGGTGCTGAACTGCTTATACAGCGATGACAATTACTGCCTGTTTGTCAGCCCGTTCTTTTGCTCGGCAGTAAAATTCCTGCATAATATTTTACCGTCCGCCGACTGCTATCTGCTGTTAATCAGAACGGCCTGCTTCTTTTCAATCTGGTTAATAGCCTATTATACTGTATCAAACAGACAGAAGCTTTACATTACAGTTCCGTTTCTTATCGTTTTATCGTTCATCTGTACCGCCGGTTTGACATACACGGTTATTACAACATATTTAATCTGCGTCGGTATATTTTTCTGTATCGGTTTCCCGGAAAGCAGAGTTTATTATTACGGCGGCATACTGTTGATGCTTTTCGGATTTATATTCAGAACACAGTCCGCTCTCCTCTCTCTGCCTTTTATTTTCCTTGAGCTTGCGGCTGTTATTTTCGGAAAAATCAAAAATAAAACAGAAATAAAGAAAGTGATGAAAAATCTGCTGCGCGTCACTGTACCCGTTGCAGTCTGTATCATTGCGGTTTTATACTCTCAGGCTTATCCCGAAATCAACAATAACTATAAAGACGGACTTCAGTACAACTCCGTCCGGACGGAAATTGTCGATTACCCGATGAAAAAATGGGAGAAAATCGAAGCCGATACACAGGGCATATCGGAAAACGATTATAATGCCGTAACAAGCTGGATATTTTTTGATACGGATAATATAAATACGGACTTTATGAACAGAATCGTCACTGTCGGCAGCAAGCCCGTGCGTTCCTTTACCGTTAAGAATGCCTACACGGTAATTATTGATGTCTTCAGAAAAATCGTTAAATCAGAGTATCTGATGTCTTATTTCCTGTTGCTTTGTGTGATGCTTTCCTTTTCGCTGATAAGCAAAATCCCGCTGTATAAAAAGCTTAAAAACCTTGCCGCATGCGCAGGCGGTTATTTAATATGCACTTACTTTTTTTACTGCGGAAGAATGCCCGACCGCATCGTCGTCTCCGTTCTTCTGTACTGTACGGCATCTGTTTTTCTGAGTCTGACCGGCAATGACGCCGAATCCCGGAACGGCACAGAGAAAAGAAGCAGAATAAAGCCGGTTTATTCGGTTCTTATCTGTCTGTCGGCCGTACCGTTTGTTATCAGCTGGTTTAACAACTTTACGCCTGAACCCTCTTTTGCGTTAACGGCATTTAATCAGCCCGAAAACACACCGGCATTCTATTCGGAGCAGGAAATATATATATGGGACTCCGACGATATTGATACCGCCTGTTTTGCTCAGCTTGCAAAAAGCGGCAGACTGCCTTCAAAGGACTTTATGAACCACAATATCATGGCGGGCGACTGGACATACGGTCAGAAATATCTGTCAGACCATTTCTCCTCTGCCGGCATTTCAAATCCCGCAGTCAGCCTGATGGAAAGACCGCATACATACTACGTCGGAGACCATGAGGCAATGATAAAAACATATCTGTCCGAGCATTATGATTACGATACGGAGCCGGTTAAGATAAAGGATATTTCCGGCGTTCCTGTATGGTCCTTTCAGCATCCGAACAGTTAAGCACATTTATATAATGCGGAAAGCAGGCTTATACAGTCTGCTTTCTTAATTGTATAATATTATATAATTTCTTTAACCAGACGCTTTTCGGCCTCATATTGTGCAAATAAACAAAAATACAGTAAAATTTTTTATAAATTAATAATGAGCATTCTATATGAAAAACGGAGAAAAACGGAGAAAAACGAAGCTTGCAAAAGTTAAATTAAAAAATTGCAAAATTTATGTTGACAACGGAAAAGGCGTGTGTTAATATATACGAGCATTAAAAACTATTTGGAGGTAAGTTCTATGTCAACTTATATGCCTAAGGCGGGCGACATCACCCGTAAGTGGTATGTGATTGATGCAGCGGGCAAGACTCTCGGCAGCGTAGCTGTTGAAGCAGCTGTTCTTCTTCGCGGCAAGCACAAACCCACATTCGTTCCTCACGAGGACTGCGGTGACCACGTTATCGTTATCAACGCTGAGAAGGTTGTTCTTACAGGTAAGAAGCTCGATCAGAAAAAGTACTATCATCACACAGGTTATATCGGCCACATGAAGGAAGTTAAGTACAGCACACTTATGCGTACTAACCCCACATTCATCGTTGAGAAGGCTATCAAGGGTATGATTCCCGACACAACAATCGGTCGTGAAGCACTCACAAGACTTCGTGTATATGCAGGTGCAGAACACAAGCATGCAGCACAGAAGCCCGAAGAGTGGGCATTTTAATGAAGGGAGGCAAAATTAATGTACGATTCTAATCCTTATTTCTACGGTACAGGCCGCAGAAAGAGTTCAGTAGCCCGTGTACGCGTTTATGCAGGTACAGGTAAAATCACAATCAACGACAGAGATATCGACGATTATTTCGGTCTTGAAACACTTAAGCTCATCGTGCGTCAGCCTCTCGAACTGACAGGTACAACTGAGAAGTTCGACATCGTTTGCCGTGTAAACGGCGGCGGCGTTTCAGGTCAGGCCGGTGCTATCCGTCACGGTCTTTCAAGAGCGCTCCTTCTTTATGATGAGTCACTTCGTGTTGCTCTCAAGAAGGCAGGCTTCCTTACTCGTGACCCCAGAATGAAAGAAAGAAAGAAATACGGTCTCAAAGGCGCACG
>JAZUDP010000099.1:0-3133 GCA_045639705.1 Acutalibacteraceae bacterium | reverse complement strand
CGGAATATCAACTGCGGTGAAGGTTGCAAAATACAGTATGTAAAGAATGCCGGCATAAACTGTTTTGAATGCAGCGCCTGCATTCTGAATCGGCAAAAACACAAGAAGCGTGACGATAAACAGCGGAATCGGTATTGCTTTAAGATACGGAATGCACTTGCCGTATTTAGTGTGTGTTCTGTCAACGATAACACCCATAATCGGGTCATTGACGGCATCCCATACCCTTGCGATAATAAAAATAGTTCCTACCGCACCGGCTGCAATTTTCAGAACATCGGTATAGAAAAATGACAAAGCCGAGCCCATAAGTGATGAAATCATGCTTGAGCCGAAAATTGTAAGGCTGTAAGCGAGAACTTCGTTTCCGCCCGTAAGAGTCATTATCTTTTCTTTTATTTTGCTCATTACCTCACCGTCTTTTGATGAATTGTTTTTAAGAATTATATCACACCGGCACACTCTTTTCAAGAAAAATCACAGCTTGAAAAGCTTGGAGTTAAATGCTATAATCAAAATAATTTAGTGGTAAGGAGCTGTAAATATGGATCAGTTTGTCAAGGATCAGATTGTTTACGGATTGAAGTATGTACCTGCGAATCTGCTTAAAGCCGCATTTATTCCGAAAAGCTCACCGGAAACAAAGGATTTTCGCGAGAATCATTTCATGTGGGGCGTTTCTCATCCCGACATGAATTATGAGCAGATTAAGGCTGCCAATCTCGACTGGGCAAGGTATGACGTTCCGTTCCCGTTTGACAAAAACGGTGAGATTACCGATGAGTATAAGGCGTTCAAAAAACGCTGTACGGATTACACCGAACACGGCATAAAGGTGCAGGTCAACACTCCTTATCCGCGTGATTATGAAGCCGTGGGAATTAAAATCGACACTCCTGAGGGTGACGAAAAAATAAAAGAAATTGCACGCTTTTTCATAGAGGATCTGCGCGGCTGCGTTCACGCATTTCAGGTTGCGAATGAAATGGGCATTCCGCGTTTTACCGTTCCCTATACAATGGAACAGGCGGTAAAATTCCTCGGCATTCAGCTTGAAGCGATGTACCCGATAAAGGGCGATATACTTGTTTCGTACAATTCGCCCGGTCCTGCCGCACAGCTTAACGCAATGATGAAGCCGTATTATAAATACTGCGATTTTATCGGCATCGACATTTATCTCGGCTGTTTTCTTCCCGTTACCTGCTTTAAATGGATGTTTGACGCGGTGCTTGATTATTTCTGGGCATTTACCCGCAAGCCCGTCGTTCTGCAGGAATTCGGTTATGTCGGCGGCGGCGCACCAAAAACGAAGCAGGAAAGAACCGAAATTCTTAAATCATACGGCGTGAGCAGCGAAAAGGATGCAAAGGCAAACATACAGACGCTTATGAAAAATGTTCCCGAAAGTGTGCGCAAAAGAATAAAATTCGATACGCAGGATAACGAAAAGCTTTTCTGGAAATACATTTTCAAAGGCGATTTCCGCAATCATTTTTTCAGAGAGCTTCCGAAGGCAACAAAGCTTCACGGTTATGAGCATACGCGCGAGGGTCAGGCGAAATTCTTTGAGGATATGATTCCGAGATTTTATAAAAAAGAATATCTCGGCGGCCTTTCGGTTTTCAGCTACACAGACCAGGAAGCCTGTTATGTATGCGGTCAGAGCGACTGCCCAACAGAGACCTGCTGGGGTATGGTTGACTGCAGCGGCAAAGAAAAGCCGTCCTATTACGCGGTAAGAGATGCGATAGCCAAACTCAAAAAGTAAAAAACGGACTATCATACTTACAATGAAAAGTTAGTTTGGGATACCATACGCACAATCACACGATTGCAGAGCCGAGTAATCGTGTTGGTTTTTTATTGTATCTTTTTTCCTATCTTTCTACTTGATTTTAAAACCATTATATATCATTTTATACTAAAAACAAGAGAACATATTAAGACATAACAAAGCCTGCCGAGGCAATCACCCCGGCAGGCTGTTGTGTTTTATTGTTTATCAGTCTGAAACGTTTATTCCGCCTCGAATACGATGATAATGGCATCGGGACTGCCTGTGAATGTGTGCTTAAGTCCTGTCGTCATCAGTTCTTCGCCTGTTGCTGTGAACTCAATATCGGGCGCGTAATAATCGTGCATTGTATAGGTCTTTTCAGGAATAAGTCCGCTGAAAACAAGATCAAGCGTATCGGAATCGCAATCCGCACGGCGATAAGATACGGTAAAGCCGGAAGTGCCGTCCTCAGAGGCAAATTCCATCGCAAGGAATTTATCGTTATCGAAGCCGCCGCAGACAAGCGGATAATATTTCTCCGTCATTTCACCGCGCAGGTCTTTGTAAGAATTGAAGAACTCATTACCTACGGTGCCGAAGGTCTCTATATAGCACGGTATCAGCGAGGTCGCCGCCTGATAGCGGTTTTCGCAATATTTAAGTGTGCCCGTCAAAGGCAGCCAGCAGGAAAGCCCCAGCGTCTGCGACTGTGTTGACTCCATCAGATCGGGATGCGGGTCGCAGTTGTAGTCGCTTCTCCATATCGGGATACTGCGTCTTGCCATTTCAAGGTCGAGTCTTCTGCCGCCCGAAGCGCAGTTGTCGATTGCAAGACCGGGTATCATTTCGGTAAGTTTATCGAGATATTTGTATTCGCCGACGATGTAATGATTTTCGCAGAAGCCTGTTCTGCCGCCGTAATACGCTTCATCGCCCGCATCAAAGAACGGAGCAAGGTCAAAGTTCTGATCCTGACGGTAGAAGGTAACGCCGTTTTCTTTCATTGAGGCGGCAAGAGTTTCCGTAAACCATGCAAGTGCATCATCGTTGGCAAGGTTGAAGCACCATGTATCGGTACCTGTATCAAGCAGCCAGCCCTCGTTTTCCATTCCCTTATTGTAGAACACGGTGTCTTTCAGCACGCGCTCAGGCTCGTACCACAGCACCTGGCCCACGCCCTTTTGTTTTCCGTAGTTTGCAAGCTCCGCTATGCCGTTGTCATAACGGGAGGTGTCCGGTGTCCAGTTGCCTACGCCGTCCGACCAGTTTTCGTTATATTCATACCAGCCCGCATCCATCCAGAAATAATCTGCATTATCATAGACAGAGCTGTCAAACGAATCAAGAATTTCG
>JAZUDP010000098.1:0-11161 GCA_045639705.1 Acutalibacteraceae bacterium | reverse complement strand
AGTCTGATGAAAACTGAGAAAGAATCCCTCCACCGCCATTCGGCGGTCCTACCCCTTGTCACTTCGTGACATTCCCCTTGCAGGGGATGCCCTTTAGGGCAAGGGAGGCAGAGCAACATCAAAAATTCAGCTCGACAAATATCAATTTGCGCATATCTTACGGCTCGCGCAGGGGAACGGGAATTTGATAACCGCCACCCCGGCAAACGACCGCAGGTACTGCGGCAAATACCAATTTGTCATAGAAAATTACAGAAAAAAAGACGGGCATCAACCCGTCTTCCTTTATTTTTTTCTGTATTTTTTAATAAGCTTATATGTCCCGATTCCCGCCGCAGTTATTACAGCCGCGCCGCCGATAACCTTCTCGGCAAATTTCAGCTTCATATCCTGCTTGTCCGTAACGTTGCGCATGTATGGTCCGAGCGACTTAGACTTAAGACCGAAATCCTTTTTGAAGTAGTACATTCTTGTATCGATTCTTTCGGGATTATCCTCATGAAGCGTTACAAGCCTTACCCCTCCGCGGCAGCCGTCTGTGTAAACGTTGAAGCCTGCGGTTCTTGACTGCGCAAGCATTATGCCGTCAACGAAGCCCATTATATCGTTCATATGGTCGTGTCCGAAGAACGCGCCTCTGACATCTCCGATTTCCTTCCATGCAGCAAATTCGCCGCTGTTATAGCAGGGACAGCACGGACCTTCGCCGATTTCGCCGATTACGCCTGCCTTCGGCATATATCTTTTATCAGACCATTTCGCATGACCCTCTACAGAATCGAAATACTCCCACGGCTTTGCTTCGCGGAGCAGCTCATATTCCTCGGGAACGGGTGCATGCTGGAACAGGAGAGCGGGAACCGTGTAACCGTTTTTCTCCGCAAGCTCCCTTGCCGTCTTTTTGTACCATTCAATCTGGTCCTCATGAACCCAGTCGTATTTTGAAATACTTTTATCCTCGCAGAGATTGTTGTTGTCAAGGAACCACAGATTATAAACATCCTTATCGGAATCGGAAGCCTTTATTGTAAGATTATAGTTGCCGTAGCCCGTAAGACTGTCGTCGGCGTTATAGAAATAAACATTGTCATGCTCGTTGAAAAGGCGCATCTGAGTTTCAAGGTCGACATCATGTACTCTGTCATGGTCGTGGTTACCGAAAATCAGAGCAGCGGGAATATCCCTTGACGCAAAGGGGAACATCACACGGCTGATTACAGAGCGCAATTCTGCCTCGTTATCGGCTGAAACATTATCGCCGAGGAAAACAACAAGGTCGGGTTTAAGCTCTTCAACGGCCTTTGTGTGCAGTGCGTAGACATCCTCGGCTTTCTGAGGACTCTTTCCCGAATGCACATCGTATTTTTCGTGCAGGTCGCCGAGCAGCATTATTCTGAATTCTCCGTTTTTGAATCTTAAGGGTTTCTTTTCCATTTCTGTTCCTCCGTGCGGGATAATATAGGTAAATTATACCGCTGTCAGATTATAATGTCAACAAGATAAGGTTTATTGACAGAAAAAGACAGCTCGTTATATTTTTCTGCTGAAAAGAAAACATTTTAAATCCATATCTCTGCCGTGAACCTTCAGAATAATATCCCTTTCACCCGAGGTTTCGAAGCCCTTGTGCGGATAGTAGCCGAAATTGCAGCCGCTGTCGGTGAAAAGATAAACAAGGCTTCCGATGTGACGGCGGCTCAGCTCCTCAATAAGAAGCGTGCCGACGCCTTCGTTCTGCATATCGGGACTGACGGCAAGAAGATATATTTCCCCGTCGGGAGACGCTGTTTTCGAAAATTCAGCGAGCATATCGGCGTTTGCTTCGCCGTAAGAGTCAAAGCCGCTGAAAAACACATGCTGACAGAACTCGAAGAATCTGACATAAAGCTTCTGCAGGGGAGAGGCAAAGCCCTTTTTGCCGCCCATATCAGCCATAAGCACGCCTGCGAGCTTTCCGTCAACATACGCGCCGAACAGGTCGGTTGCTTCGGTCAGACCCTTGCACCAGAAGTATTTCGAATACAGAGAAAGCCCGGCTCTGCTTTCAAGGTACCAGTCAAAATGCATGCCTTTTTCAGCAAAGCCGACAGCTGTTCTGTAATCCGTTTTTTTAAGTACGGAAATTTCTGCTTTCATAACAGAATTAACCGTTGATTGCTTTTTCAAGCCTGTTTCCGAGTTCTGTTCTTGTCTTTGCGAAGGTCTTATCGGAATATGTGTAATGCTCAAGGTCCTTTGTAATCTTACCGATTATCTTATCGGTTTCCTTTTCACCGAGAAGCTCCTCAGCCATTGTAAGATATTCGTAATCCTCAATGCCGTTTGCGACGCACTCAAATCTGAGCGAGGAAACGGGACCGTTTATACCTACACGGCTGCCGTAGTAAAGCAGAGAACCGTCGCCGAAGGTATCGTTGCCCGTCCACGGTGTTGTCCATGCAGAATCCCACACATCTGCAGGCATACCTTCTGAATTCTGAGTGTCACGCCAGTAAGTTACATCCCAGTAAAGAAGTCCCGTTATGTCAAGCTGCTTCTGCTGCCAGAAAAGTATGCGGTGCTTAAGTCCCGACTGCTGAACGAAAAGATTGCAGTAATCGCTTGTGGGAGAAGGTCCGCAGCAGACATACCACCATGCCTTGTCGCCGTTGGCAACTCTCTTCTGAACGCCTTCAGCGAATCCTTTCTCGCTGAACAGGTCGGAAATCGGGCAGATGATATCGCTCTTGCCGTTCTGGATTTCAAGATTGGTCGAGTCGATTTCCTTGATTTCATTTGTATAGAACGGAGTAACCATGTTGTAGCCGGGGAAAAGGCGTGAAAGTCTTTCGCACATTGAGTTGTAGGTTTTAATTGCTTCAGCGCTGCTCGGCTCGTCTATCGGATAGAAGTATGCTTTCTTCATCCATTCCTCGTTCTGTGAAAGCTTGTTGTAATAAGCCGTAATCTGCTCGTCCGAGCCGTAGGGAATGCGGAAGGATTTTACGCGCGGGTCAGACATATAGGCGTCTGCGCGGCTGTCGAGAATATCATAGGGAAGGTCATATGCCGAAACTCTGTGGGCAAGCATAAAATCATAGTATTTCTTATAAAGCTCGTTGCCTGCTTCGGAGCCGTTGGCAACGCCGTGCTTAAGAGCTATGTCGTAATGCTCAAGTCCCATTGCCGTATCCATTGTCGGAGCGTCGGGCAGAGCAAAATCCCATACATGAAGCTTTAAGGTCGCTGTTTCATTTTCGTATTTATTCTCGGGAATATCGTAGTTGCCGATTTTAACCGTTGCGGTATAATCTCCGGGAACTGTGTCGGCAGTTGTTTTAACATTAATAGCATAAACATAGTTGTATTCGATTTTTGATGAGAAATTGAATGATTTCTCGCAGGGAACAAGAGCGTCATAATACTTTGTGTTTACAACTCCGTCGGTTGTCTCAACAGCATATTCTTTGAGTAGCTCAACGGGGATAACATCGCCGTTTTCGTTTGTAAAATCCGTGATTTCAAAATATGAATGTCCTCTTTTTTTATTTGTGCGGAACGCAATCTGACAGAATTCCGATTCATTTTTTGCGGCATACATTGTGTAGGTTTTGTTGTTGTCGATTGTTCCGTCGCGCATAACCTTTACAGTGGGGTCATAGAACGAATAGGAATAAATCGAAAGGGGAGTTGAGCGCACGCCGTGCAGGCTGATGGCAAGAGGTCCTCCCTGTGAAAATGCAAGTAAAAGTGCAAGCAAAGAAGCAAAAAAGCCTTTTACGCTGCTGAAAAATTTTGATAAACCGAACATAATATTTCCTCCTTGAATTATTTTGTCCATTCTTTCGGCGGGCTGTAATATGCAGGGTCATCGGTAAGAAGACCGCCGGCACCCTCGCAGATTCGGGTTATGCCGAGCTTAACCATGTCTTTGTAGAGAGCTTTTTTCTGTTCAAGCCTCTTTGTTCCGAGCTGTAAACGGCTGAATTCGCAGAGGTCATTCGATGCCTTCCAGTATCTCCACGAAATCTCGGAAAGCAGAACGCGATTCATCTGCTCGTCGGTGAGATTACAGCTCTTTGCTTTTTCCCACAGAGCGTTCATCTGATAACGCTCTTTCAAACTGAGCTTAAGTACGCCCTTATCCTTCATGTTGCTGTAAATCATCATGTGATTCTGCTTGAAAATACCTCTTTCGCCCGTGTTATCAACAGTCATGTCAATATACTGCTTGATATACGGACCCGCTTCGCCGTAATAAGCGCAGCAGAAGCCGAGTATTTCATCGTCATAGTTTTCCATATCCGCGTCCCACATGAGACGGGAGAGAAGATACGAACGAAGCTCGGCAAATTCGCCGTTGCTTTCGGCAGCCTGATAATTGCCCTCGGCATACATTCCCTTTACATTGTTTTCAACATAGAATTTCATATTTTTATCAAGAACGCCGAAATCGGGGAACGGGCCGTTATAGTTGGAGTAATTTGTTGTGTAGTCCCAGACATAGATTCTGTTGCAGATTTTCTGCCAGTCGAGAATATCCTGATGGAACGCTGCGTTTTCCTCGCATTTTTCATCGTTGAGCGGATGAGCAAAGCAGCATTCAATTGAGCAGATTCTTACGATTACGTTGGGCAGAGGCTTGACCTTAAGCGGAGCCTTTCTTGTGTACTGATAAGCAAATGTATCAAACGCCGCCTCGGGATACTCGTCCCTGAATTCCTCGGCGATTGCGTTTACAAAACGAATCATTGTACCCGACTGACTGCCTTCCTCGGCGTCAACGGCCTTACATTTGTCGCATACGCAGTAATTCTGATTATCGTTCTGAGTGATGCAGACAATAGCCTTCGGATTGTTCTGAAGAATATTTCTTACGGACTGCTTCGCAACCTCAAGAGTTTTCGGATTTGTGAGACAGGGCTGGTCAGTTGTGCGTTCGCCGGTTCTTACGCCGAGAGCAAACATTTCGGGATTCTCATTAAAATAAGAAGCGGGAACAAGTGACGCCATTGTATGAGCGAGTCCGTTGGCGTAGCCGAAGGTTCCGCCGTCCTCCTCGGAAAGCCAGCGGTAGCTGTTGCCGTTAAGATGGTTCGCAAGGCTGTATTCAGTATCGTGCGGACTTATCCAGTCTGTTTCTCTGTATTCAAAATCGGGAACGTAAGTATAATCAATGCTTTCGGGAATCTGAATGCTTTCCCTTTCGGGGATAACAATTACATCTTTCGTGTACCAGCGGCAGTTGAAATACCTGTACAGGAACTCGTAAACGGCGTAGAGAGTGCCTCTTTTTTCGCCGCCGGCAAGCACAAGCTTTTTACCGACTGTGAGGAATCTTATTCCGTCGTCACCGAGAGCGTCACGGTCGATTGTATAAGCGTCACCCTCACGGTTGGTTTTACCGACGATAATTTCCTTTTCGGCGGCGGTAGCCGTGTCATCGGCAACGGCAAGCTCAACGCCTGCAATCTGAGCGAGATATTTTTTAAGAATATCCGCGGCTTTTCTGTCGGCAGGGGAGGCGTCTGCTCCTCTGACGATTACATATTCACTGTCAACTGTCATAAGTTTTTCTCCTTCTGTAATGTCCTGTACATTAAGAACAGGTGCTGCCGCAAGAGTCAGAGACATAATGCAGGTCAGAAGTTTTACCAGAAAGCTCATAAAATTCCTCCTCAGGATAAGATAAATTAATTATATAAAAATTATAATAATTAGTCAATTGTAAACATTTATAAATAATTACGCGGATTATGTCATAAAAAGACGAAAAAATTGTATTGAATTAATACAGTTGATATGATAAAATAGCTGTGCGACACAAAACTAAATATTGTTCCATAGTCGGGAAATACTTTGTAAAAAATGTATTTCTCAATTAACTTTTACCGTCTATGGAATCGTTAGTTTTGTGTCGCAGCAAAAGAGAGATACATTTTCAGTGCGTCTTTCGGGACGCACTTTTTTATTTTTGGGGGATGTTTATATGAGCTTTGCGGAAAATTTCAGAAACGCAAGAAAAAAGGCAGGTCTGACACAGCGGCAGGTTGCCGACAGACTCGGACTTGACCGTTCCGCAATTGCTCACTATGAACGGGGAATGAGTATGCCGAATCTTAAAAATCTGGCAAAAATCTGCGAAATTCTCAATGTCGGAACCGATGAGCTTATATAATTAAGGCTGTCCGCTGTATACGGATGGCTTTTTTCTTTTCTTAAATTC
This sequence comes from Acutalibacteraceae bacterium, assembly GCA_045639705.1. Lineage (GTDB taxonomy): Bacteria > Bacillota > Clostridia > Oscillospirales > Acutalibacteraceae > CAG-488. The sequence goes on along the minus strand of JAZUDP010000098.1, from coordinate 4,956 downwards.
GGTTTTGAATATCAAATTAATATTATTTAACATAATAATAAAATATTTTTAACTATTGATTTATAATTTTGTATATGTTATACTGCGGTTAACAAATATTGAAAGGGTTGAAGCTATGAAAAAAGCGGCTGAAAGACTTACTGCAATTATTCTCTGCGCTGTACTGCTCTTTACCTTATTCTGCGGTACGGTAAGCGCTCTTCCTGTCAAGGGCGATGTCAAGGGCAAGTATACCTACACTATCACAAGCCCCTATGACGCTGTTGACTGGGACACATGGAAACAGTATAAAACATCAATTCACAATCACACCGACGCGAGCGACGCCGAACCGTCAATCGCCGACAGCATCAAGCAGCATTATGACGACGGCTTCCAGATTCTCGCAATCACCGACCACGCCGTTGTCGGCAAGCACTGGGATGAGCCTCCCAAGACTGTTCCGCTTTACCGTCTTTTCAAGTTTGAAAACACTCATATGAGAACGCCCGTTGTTCTTACCTCAGAGGAACGCGAGGCTATAATCAGCGGTACATATGAGAGCGCGGCGCGTGATTCAATCGCGGCTCAGCGCGGCGAGGAGCTTGGCGGTATGATGGAAATCACCGGCGGCGCTGAAGCAAACGGCGCAACACCGATAAACGACTGCCATATCAATACCTTCGGCTGCAAGAGCATTCAGGCAAAAATGGGTATCTACGGCGATTATGAGACCGTTGTCAGAAAGTGCGACAAGGAGGGCGGCTTCTGCTTCCTTAACCACCTCGGCGAGTATGTAGGCGGCTATCCCGATTCGCTTGACAGAATTCAGAATCCCTACTACGCAAACAAATTCGCAAACATTTTCCTTGATTACGACAGCTGTGTAGCCATGGAGGTCAACAGCGGTCTTACCGACCCGACGCACTGGGATACGCTTCTCTGGGACGAGATAAACTGTCTCACCATTCCTAAGGGCAGATGCGTCAACGGCATTCTTTCCTCCGACGGTCATCATATTGACCAGTATGACAGAGCATTTACAATGCTCCTCATGCCCGAAAAGACAGAGGAAGCCTTTGAGAACGCCATGAAAGCCGGCACAAGCTTCCCGATTGCAAGATATTCCGGTATGGATATCAACTCCGAATATGACGGCTCGGGCATCATGCCTCCCGAGGTTCACCGCATCAATATCGACCGCGAGACAAACACAATTTCATTCGAAGGCGCAAGATTTGACAATGTCCGCTGGGTTTCCGACGGCAAGCTTATCGCTGAAGGAAAGGATGTAACATCGCTTGACCTTAACGCATATGAGGATGAAATCGGCTGTTATGTACGCTTTATGATTACAGGCCCCGGCGGAATACTTTATTCTCAGCCGTTCGTAACTCTTGCAGACGGTGTTGAATACACCTCCACTGTTTACAAAACCTTTGATATGGGCATGGTTTTCCGTGCAATTTCAAATCTTCTTCACTATACAATCGGCATCACGCCTCCCATCGAGCTTATCCGCCTGCTTCTCTGGGGCAGAATGTGGTAAACCGTAAACTGACAGAAAAGGAGAATTATTATGGATTTTGACCTCAATACCTTCCTGCGTGAATTTATCGGAAATATAAACGATTTCCTTTTTGACTTTATCAAGTGGCTCAGTGATTTTATTCCGGGCCTTATAAGATAACGACAATATTTTAAACGGGAGCCGTCATTGCGACAGCTCCCGCTTATTTTTGTTTATTCTTTATTTTTTAAATGTGATATACAGCATTGAACCGCTTTCGATTTTTTCGGGAAGCTCAGTTTCAACCCATTCGCAGTTTTCGTTTACCGTAAAGCATTTGTCAATAGTATATTCGCCTGCGTCAATCTTAAGCTTTCTGTCCTTCTTTTCCGAAACGTTTGAAATCAGAAGTGCCGCTTCGCCGTTATCGTCCTTTGCCGCGACGGCATACATGTCCTTGCGCAGCTTGTTCTTTATTTCGACCTGGTGTCCCATTTCATAGAGCTGACCGAAGGCATAGAAGCCGTAATAGGCGGACGACGGCTTACGGTCTCTGACAAACATGCCGGAGTGAAGTCCGTAATCACCGTTTCCGCAGTAGTAATATGCTGAATCAAATCCTTTATTCTGGAACATAAGAAGCATTGAGGTCTGATTTGCACCGTAACGCCGGTCAATTTCGTTATTTTCCGTCGGATTATAGTTCCACTCGTCGCAGATTATCTCCACATCGCCGTAGCCTGCTTTTTCGAGATGTTCCTGTGCATAATCAAAATATACTTCGTTGTATTCGGTTGTGGAATAGCTGTGCCATGTGAAGAAATCCATGGGCGGCTTATTTTCTTTTATATAGTCAAGAAATCCCTTAAAGAAATCAATAAAATATTTGTTGTACGCCGGAGCGCCTGTTTTTTCGGCCTTTGCTTTGTTGACTGCGTAAAAGCCGCAGGAGCCGTAGCCGCCGATTTTAATGTCGGGGAATTTCTCCTTAAGATAGGTTGCCGCGACATCGTAAAGACGGTAAAATTCTTCGGGTGTGCCGTGCCAGAATACGTTCTCCGTAATATATTCCGTCTCTGAAATTTCCTCATATTTGCCGCCGTCGGGCTCGTTCCAGATTTCCCAGTATTCAATGTTATAATTGAATCCGTCTGCCCAGCCCTCGTTGTAATGGAGGATTATATGCTCGCATATCTGCGCCCATTTGGTGTAGTCAGCAGGGGGCAGGAGCAGCTCATGGTCTTTCTGAACGTTGCTGTAGGAAATGCCGAGGCGGAAGAACGGTTTCATACCTGCATCGATAATAGCTGCCAGTATTTTGTCGCATCCTTCAAAGTGGTAAGAATTTTCATCATTGACATCCGCTGAAAAGTCGGGGAAAATGTTGTGGATATCAGTCTCCGTTATGTCGTGCGTTCTGCAGGCCGTCATGTTTGCCTCGGTGAAAGTCTTATTGATTTCACTGTCAAGCTTGTATTCGGGCATTCTTCCGACATTGTGAACGGGTCTGATTTCGTCAATAACATTATCGAAATCAATTCTGATAACATTAGGTGTGAAAATCATCTGAGATAATGATGTGAAAAACGCAAGTATCGCGGCTATAATTCTTTTAAGCATTAATATCAGCCTCCTTTGAAATGATTATAACATTAAAAAATATATATTCAATATACATTATCCGTTTTATGATTTAAAAAGTATTGTGAAATCTGTATAATAACGTGCAAAATTTCGCTTGTAATTCATAATCTTATATGATAGAATGAAAATGTACAAAGCCATACTGATGTATATCATATTGTTTTGTGCAGACTAATTCATACTGTTTTCAGGGAGGATTATGCTATGAAAATCACATTAAGAAAAACACTTGCTTTTTTGCTTTGCGTTCTTATGGTCTTTTCCTGTTTTGCTCTCGCAGGTTCGGCGGCAAAAAAGGAAAACGTTTATCAGTACGGTAAAGACGGCGGTTATCTTGCCATCGGCGACAGCATCGGCAAGGGCTGCGGTGCCGAAGGCTCCTACATCGGCAAAAACGGCGAGCGTCTTACAGTAGAAACCTGCGGCGGACAGTACAACGACAACGACTGCCGTTATGTTTTAGGCTCTTTTCCGGCACAGATTGCCGATGCGGTAGGCTGCGAGGCTCCCGCAGACATGAACGACAAGGGCGGCAACTTCTGGCCCTGCACCTTCGGCGGAATGACAACAGCTGTTGCTCTCGACCTTTACGGCGTTGACGACGGTTATTCCGATACAACGCTCAATTATGAGTATTACAAATGGTGTCTCGATTATTTCGGATATGAAGGCTCCTCGGTCGGCGCAAGAGGCGAAACCTTTGACCCTGCTGACGACGGACGCACAGGCAACATTATCGATGTTACAAAGAACGCATCCCTTATCACAATCGAACTCGGCATGTGCGACATCTTCTACCGCACCTACCGTGTTGTAACAGAGGGCGGCCTTCTCGGCGACGGTCTTGATATCGACTTCACCGACCTTGACACACTTAAGAAAATCCTTACCAGCGCTGTCGGTCTTCTGAACGAAGGCTATGACAACTGGGTTAAGCAGTATCCGCTTCTTCTCGAAAGAGTTATTGAACTCAATCCCGATGCAACAATCGTTATGGTCGGCTCGTTCAACATGGTTAATCAGATGACAATCGTTGACCAGACAATGTTCCCGTTAGGTTCAATTTTCTCAAGCTTCACAAACAAGATGAACAAGCAGTATGAGAAGTGGGCAAAGGAATACGGTGTTCTCTATGCCGACATTTCCAACACAGAGGCTCTCTGCACACAGGAGGACTGGTCTCTTATGGGCAAGTTCCTTGACGGCAACTGCAGCTTCCCCGGTTCACATCCCTCAATTGAAGGCTATGATTATATCACCCGTCAGATTCTCAGCGTTCTTCCCACACAGGAGGAAATGCCCGCTGCTGATACAGGAAACGATATCATCTTTGATATGGTTCGTTTCGACGAAAACTCAGTAAAGTCAGTATTCGTAAACGGTATCCCGAAGAAGAACTACAGCTTTGACGGCAACACAATTACCATTCCTTACAAAACGGCTCTTGCAAAAACACTGCTTGTCGAGGTTGTCGACGAGGAAGGAACTGTAGGTTTCCAGACATATAAGCTTAACCATGTCAAGGGCGGCGGATATGATGTTGAGCGAGTATTCGGCAACAACAATCTTAAGGGCTGGCTTACAAGACCGATTGAGCTTTTCAAAATGCTTATCAATCTCATCAAAGGCCTTTTCAGCAAATAAGAATAAAATAATAAAAGCACAGCTTCGGGCGGTGCAAGTTAGGGAGAAACCGGTTTTGAATGGCTATAATCGCCTTATACTTGCTGAAAAACCTTGAAATACGCGAGTATTCCTGCGGTTTTGTCAGCAGCGTCTAAGTCTGATTCTATCTCATTCAAAACTACTCCGTATCTGAAAAC
>JAZUDP010000097.1:0-11697 GCA_045639705.1 Acutalibacteraceae bacterium | reverse complement strand
AAAGCAGTTTTTGAAGAGAGAATTTTTTCGAAGACAAAGAAAACCCGCATCGCGCATACTGGCGTATTCGGATGCGGGTTTGATGCAGTATTCGGGGAAATTATCCGTCAAAAACAAAAGTATCCTTACAAGTCTGTGCCGGATACGGCAGTCCTGATTTTATTCAAACGCTTTATTCTGCTGTTCAAATTTTCTGAACATTGTGTTTATGGTGAATATCGCGGCAATTGCGAGAACAAATTCCGCGCAGAACTGAGCATATGCAAGTCCGTAAAGCGGGAACAGCCTGTTGAGAATCAGCATTGCCGGAATTTCAAGAACAATTTTTCTCATAACGGCAAAGATGAGCGAAAGCATTCCCTTGCCGCACGCCTGATATGTGTTTACACCGAGAAAGTCGATACACTGGAACGGGAGCGCAAGGCACATGCCCCTGAGAAATCTGCTTCCGTAAGAGACGACTGCTTCGTTTTTAATAAAGCCGTGAATAATCGGCTCGGAAAAAACAATAAAGGAAATCATTACCGCGGCAAGAAAGGCCGCCGCGATTTCTCCCGACATGAATACGGTTTTCTTTGCACGCCTGTAATTCCTGCTGCCGTAGTTGTAGCTGATAAGCGGAGCTATGCCCTGAGTAAGACCGAAGGCAATCTGTACGGGAATCATAAATGTCTTGTATGAAATTCCCATTGCCGCAACAGCGTCTGTTCCGAAGGCGGATGTGAAATTGTTCAGAATGGTCATGCCCGTAACATTAAGCAGATTCTGTATGCCCGCGGGAATGCCGACAGTGCATATTTCTTTGACAATTTCCTTTTTCGGTACGGCCATTTTCGGATTAATGCATACATAAGTGTTCTTTCTTTTCGCGAAAATCAGAATCAGGAAGTAAAGACAGGCGGCGCAGTTTGAAATAAATGTGGCAAAACCTGCTCCTGCCGCGCCCATATTGAGACCCTGGGGAAGAACGAAAACCGGGTCAAGAATTATGTTCAGAATGCAGCCCGACATTGTTCCTATGCTTGCGTGCATTGAGGCGCCCTCCGTGCGAACAAGAAAGCTGAGGACAACATTAAGAATCGACGGTACGGCGCCGAGGGTGACTGTCCAGAAAAGGTAGTCCGCCGTTGCTTCTCTGTTTTCCGCCGACGAGCCGAGGACGGTCAGCAGCGGCTGGCTGAAAACGGTGTAAAGAAATGAGAAAGCAAGGCTGCTTATCATCGCCGCCCAGAAGCCGGTTGCGGAGCTGCGCTTTGCCGTGTCAATATCTTTTCTGCCGAGTGCGCGTCCCATCATGCTTGAGCCGCCGACGCCGAAAAGATTTGTGACAAAGTAAAATGCGAGAATAACCGGTGCGGCAAGCGTTACGGCGGCATTCTGAACGGGGTCGTTGAGCATACCGACAAACCATGTGTCCGCAAGATTGTAAAGCACCATGACAAGCGAGCTGATAACCGTGGGTACGGCAAGCTTTGCTATTGCACGGGGCAGAGGCATTTCCTCAAACAGATATGCTTTTGATGTGTCTTTCATTTTTTTCGCTTCCAATAAATAATACTTCCGAAATTCTATCATATAGTTAACGCTTTTTCAATGCCTGTCTGCCGTTCAGGCAGAACATATATTGACGGTTTGTAAAATTTTTTATTCACATTGAATTTTAACAAAATATATGTTACTATTATCTGTGTATTATTTTAAACAAGGAGGGATTCCTTTGTCAGACGAAAATAAGGAAAAGCTTTCCGAAGAGCTTGAGGACGATCTGGCGGAAAAGGTCAGGAAAATTCTTGACGAATACGAAAAAGAAGCTCCGAAAAAATCCGAGGTAAGCTTTGGCGATGACTGGACATGGGATGCAGCCGTACCCGAAACAAAAACGGATAACATTACCTTCGAGGATTTAAACGCCAAGCTTGAAAAGCAGAGCGAGCCCGCCGAGGTGAAGGCTGAAGAAGCTGAACCCGAAACGGAAGAGACGGCGGAAACGGCTGAAGAAAAAGAGCAGGAGACGGAAGAAACAGAAGAAACGGCTGAAACTCATGATGAGGACTGCTGTATTGTGTGCGGAAAGCCCAGAAAAGACAGCCCGAGCGACCTTTACTGCAATGAGTGCCGCGAAAAATTCCTGCGCACGAATTACGGCGCCGGACATATACTTCTTGCCTTTGTTATGGTTATTGTGGCTGTAGTGGGATATTTTGTATGCGCGTCGACGCTTCCGGTTGTTCCCAAGCTGATAAAGGCTCAGAGCTATGCGTCGGAGAAAAGATATGAGGACGCGATGAACCTCTGTTCCGAAATCAATGACGATACAAGCACGGTAAACGCCGGAATAAACTCCGTTTTCTCTGCGATAAGCAAGAACAGCTATAATGAGAAAACATGGATTGACTCGGGCAAGACTGCCGAAAACATCACGCTTGAATCATACGCAAATGTTGTTACGGCAATGGACCCGAATTTTATCGGTATTGTTGAAGCGGCATTCACCGACGGCAGCGGCGCATTCAATCATAACCTGCTTAACGGCTCAAAGTATGAGACAATCAGAAAAGCTTATGACTTCGACAAGGAGCTTTACACGCTCGGCAATGAGTACAATGAGTCTCTGAGCGAATTCTATGATTATGATGAAAATTCAAACATGACGATAGATTTTGACAAGGCGATGGCTCACCTTGACGGAATCGACGCAAAGACTCAGGCTGAAAAGTGTATGAAGGATTATTACCGCGCAGCCGTTATCCTTTATACGGAAAAGAACGAGGACAAGGTTTTCACCTATCTTGACTCGCTTATGGAAAACGCGGGAGAGTTTGATTACATGTTCTATCCTCATTACATTGAGGCTGCAAACCGTGTCAGTGATTATGACAGAGTAATCTCAATGGCGGAGAAGGGCATAAAGCTCAATATAAACGATATGTATTCATATTACTACATTATTGACGCTTATCTTTCAAAGAGCGACCTCGATTCAGCCGACAGATTCTGCGAGGATATGAAGAAGAACAATGCCGAAGCGTTAGAGTACTATTCGCTCAAAGCGGAGGTGCTTCGCAGACAGGGCAGGCTTGACGAAGCCGTAAAGGTCTGCACAGACGGAATTGCCAAGGAGGAAAACTCTGAGATTTACCGTCAGCAGGCAATCGCGTACATGCTTCTTGAAAATACTGCAAAGGCTTCCGAGGCTGCCAAGCAGGCATATGATGTTGAAATGCTCAATGTCAACTCAGGAATGGAAGAGAGCGCTTCTCTTGATATTATCAATACAACCGCGCTTATCTCGTTCCTCTGCAACGGAGAGAGCGATGAAACCTATAAGGGAATTATGAGCATTATGAACGAGCAGGGCATTGAACTTGACGATAAGGTTCAGAAATGCATCAAGGGCGACATTGAATTCTCAGAAATATTTATGGAAGGAGATTTTGATTTAGTATGAATGTAATCTATGTTATTTCAAAATATCTGACCTTTATCGGAGCGCTGCTTAAGGGCTTCTGGGAACATCTTTTCTGCCATATGCTTGCAATTCCCGTACAGGATGCAAGATATCTTCAGGCAAACGAACTCTGCGGTCATGTTGAGCATGATTTTACAAAGAAAAAGGGAGTAACATTCTTCCTCTGCTATCTTCCGGGATTTATGAACAGGCTTTTAGGTTACGGTATGTTCATAGGCGGATATGTCGGTCTGTTCATTATGAAGCTTTCAAAAACAGCGGTTCTTTTCGGCGTATGCATTGCGCTGCTTTACCTCGGCGTATCGCTTCTCTGCAACAATGCGCCGCTTTATGAGGATGCGCTCAACAACTGGGACCTGCTTTACGGAAAGAAAGAGAATAAAACAAATATTATTGTAAAAATTCTTGCTTTCATTCCGTCGGTATATTTCCTTGTTTCCGCATGGCTTGAAAAGCACGCGGTAAGCCTGCTGATTTTCATTGCAGCGGTTCTGGTCGGAATATTCGTTTTATAATTTAATAAAAATAAAGGCGACAGCTTTGTGCTGCCGCCTTTTTGTTTCTGATGCTGTACTGTAAATAATGGAGTATTTTTACAGCTCGATTTTTTCTGAATATTTTTCTAATATTCTGTTTATTTCTTCTTCATTTTCAAAAAATGTTTTATCGCACTTTTCAATAGTTTTTTCCGGTTTTATACCGTCGGCATTTTTCCCTGAGGCATGAAATGCTTTATATGCTTCGTTTAAATTTTCTTTTAATACCGAGCTTGAAGGGGACATTCACGAATGTCCCGTGAAATCAGTTCAAATTCCGACGGGCGATTCGTGAATCGCCTCTACGATGTTGGTTGAATAATGAACTGTTCGCAGGGAATGGCGTCTCCGACATCCCGGGGAAAATATACCTGCCCGCGCACAGTAATAATAATTCTGATAATTGCCAACCCGGCAAGGGCGCGGCGACACGCCGCCAAACCGTCTGTACCTGTATTGACTTTACGGATTCTTTTTATTATACTTATTACATTATTTATCCGAGGGGGCTCGATTATGGTCAGATACGGTGTAATAGGTTCAGGCTGGATAGCGGAGGAGTTTGTAAAAGGAACTCAGCTTATTGACGGGCTGGAGTTTGCGGCGATGTATTCGCGCACATACGAAAAGGGAAAAGAATTTGCGGACAGATTTGCGGATGTCCCTGTGTATACCGACATAAACGAATTTGCCGAATCCGATATAGATGCGGTGTATATTGCGAGTCCGAACTGCCTGCATTATGAGCAGAGCAGACTGATGCTTGAACACGGGAAGCATGTCCTGTGTGAAAAGCCGATTACGGTAACGCCCGATGAATACAGGGAGCTTTTTGTACTGGCGGAAAGCAGAAAGCTTATATATACCGAAGCGATAATGATGCTTCATCTGCCCGCAAGAAACGTGCTGAAAAACGCTCTGAAAAAAATCGGTAAAATTCATTCGGCTCATTTTGATTTTTCTCAGCTCTCTTCAAAATATCCCGCGCTGAAAAGGGGAGAGAATCCGAATATTTTCAATCCCGAAATGAAGACGGGCTGTCTCAGGGATCTGGGTATTTACTGTTTCTATCCGGCGGTTGACTTTTTCGGCATTCCCGACAGGATTACGGCTTCGGCGGGCTTTATTGAAACGGGCGCTGACGGATGGGGGACAACGATTCTCGATTACAGCGGAATGCAGGTGACGCTTACCTTTTCAAAGGTCGGACAGAGCTATCTCGGCTCTCAGATTTTCGGCGACGAGGGTACGGTTACAATTGAATCTGTTTCTCAGCTTACGAATATTTTTCTCTGCACAAAGGACGGAAAAAAAGAAGAAATATACGGAGAAATTTCAAAACCTGAACTCATGAGCTTTGAGGCGGAAAGCTTTAAAAATTACATCGAAAATTTTGAAAAATTCAAAGAAAATTATTACGAAAATTCTGAAATAATTTTTAAGGTTTCCGAGCTGATGTATGAGGTAAAAACTCAGTGCGGAATCAGATAAAAAACTTAAGAAAAAACTAAGAAAAAAACACGGAGATTTTTGCGAATTTCCGTGTTTTTCTTTTGCTTTTGTATTGACTATTTTGCCTGTTTGTGTTATTTTATTTGATGTATATAAGTGTCTTAATGGGTATAGTGCGCCCTTTTTAAGACAACCGCAACATATTGTATAGCACGATTTTTACCTTACGGAGTGTGTCGCTTATGGCTGAAAAAAAGACAAATTCTGCGTCGGGAAGCAAGATGAGAACTATTGAGCTTTGGTACAGACCGGTATTTGATATTCATCTGAATATGGCGATTGATTATGAGACATCAATGAGAATAAATGACCGTTCGCTCGGAGTTCTTCTTGAAAAAACGTTTATTCCCGTCGCCGAAAAATCAAGTCAGGTTGTTCAGCTTAATCTGTGGGCGGTTGAGGAAGCCTGTGAAGCGATTAAGCGCTGTGCGGAACGCGAGGCGGATATAAACAGCGTGATTATCTGGGTTTCCGTTAAATCGATGGCAAAGAAAAGTTTTGCAGATAAAATAATTAAAATAGTTGACAAATTCGGAATCAATCATGACAGCTTCTGCTTCAATATAAATGAAAGCATTCTTGAGGCTGTAAAGGAACCGATTCTTGAAAATATCAAAAAGCTTCGTGAGGAAGGCTTCAAGGTTTCAATTGACGATTTCGGTCTTGAATACACATCGCTTTCGCACCTTACACATTATGATGTCGATTATATCGGAATTCATTCAAGCATTATCGACGGATTGATGACAAGCGAAAAAGTACAGAACATGGTTCAGGGCATTATAGATTTCTGCAAGAAGCTTGATACACAGGTCAGGGTTGACGGTGTTGAATCTAAAGAAATGTTCGATTTGCTTAATAAAATGGGTGTCGACCAGTTTACCGGTCCGTATTTCGGAGAACCCATGAAGGAAAAACAAATCAGTTAAGGAGAGGATAAGCTTGGCAAAGAAAAATAAAAAGGACCAGGCTCCGGATGAGGAAGCTCTTCAGTATGACGGCAGAATGGACAAATACGGTGTCAAAACCGAGTCAAAGAAGGTTAAGAAAAGAGAAGCTCTCATAAGAATACTTGTTATAATACTTGTTATTCTCCTTCTTTTCCTTTCAATTATGTTTGCCTGTTCTTCATACATAAACAAGGCCGGTGATTTCACGGTCACAATGGATAAGGATGCTTTCAATATGGGTATTACCCTTTCGGAGACACCCGGTTTTGAACAGCCCACAAGATTCCTGTCGGGTACAAAGTGCGAGGATATGCGCGAATGTACGCTCGACTGGCTGCCCGACGATATTGACGATATCAACGGCAGTCATAACCGCTCAAACGGTCAGGAATTTTTGGCATATACATTCTACGTCAAGAACGCAGGTCAGGTTGACGTAGGATATCACGCATCAATCAAGGTCGATTCCGCAGCTCTCGGGACTGACGATGCAATGCGTGTTATGGTCTATCGTAACGGCGATCCTACAATTTACGCAAAGCCCAGAAAGGGTACACAGAGCGTGCTTGAGGATAACGCGGGTTATTACGAAACGGACCAGAACTTCGTGTCAGACAAAAAAGTAATGAGTATGACCGAAAAATATTTCCCGGTCGGAGATGTCGACAAGTATACAGTCGTTATCTGGCTGGAAGGTTGGGATCCTGAATGTGTGGACGAAATTCTGGAAGGAGAAGTAAAGCTTTCAATGAACTTCGCGGCTTATGAGCTCGATGATAGTGACGGATCGACAGCAAAAAGCTGAGTTCATTGAATGAAAAATGAAAATTTTTTCTCAGAGTATCCGAAACATTTTGGATATATAACTCATAAAAATGTTTTTCCCGTTTTTATGAAATCTATAAGGAGGTAAAGAAATGGAAAAAAAGAATCAGAAAGACCAGAAGAAAAGAGCTATATATGCTGCCATAGCAATGCTTCTTGTTTCGGCAATCGTTATGACAACGGCTTCATTCGCATGGTTCTCGCTCGGTAAGAGTGCAGAGGTTAACGAGCTTGATCTGAAAGTTACAAAGGAAGGCGAAGGCATTGCTATTTCCGCAAACGCTTCAAAGTTTACTTCTCAGCTGTATTATGAAGATCTCAAGGGCACAAGCTCAACGGATTTCAAAGCAGTTTCAACAGAGTATAACTACTTCCCCGAGAGAATCAAGCCTTCATCATCGGATTTCAAACTTAACAGCCTGCCGGCATTCTTTGCAGGCGGTGTTGATATAGTTGCAAAAGAGATGAATTCCAAGGCTGTAACATCGGCTGACGGCAAGACAATCTACGGCAAAGGCGATGCAGAGATTCCCGCGGGTGCAAACGAAGCAGCTGCTTTCTATGCATTCGATATCTTCATCAATCTTGAAGGTAAAGAGACTGCTCAGATTAAGATGAGCAAGTCTTCCATCGAGGTAAAAGCTGACCCTGATGACTCAAGAGAAGAAGGCGATGCAGCTTTCTATGAAGCAACAGCTAAGGCTATGAGAATAGGTTTTGTTAACTGCGGTACAACTACTTCAGAGAATGAAACTCCCTCAGGCACAGATGCTGTTATCTTCGGTACGGATTCAACAACAAGAAATACGAAGCCTGTTAACAAGGCAGGTACTTTCGTTTCAGACGGTGTTATTGCTACGGCGGACACAGCATCTGAATATGATTGCAAAGTTGATACCGGCAGCGAAGATGTTACGTTAACTCTTTCTAAGGGCGTAAACCAGATCAGAGTTTATATCTGGATGGAAGGTCAGGATGCAAATTGTACAAACGATCTTATGAGCGAGTACATTACAGCTGACATTAACTTCTCACTGGTTTAATTTAATTTATTTCTTTACTGATTGTGTTTAATACTTCCGGGAAAGATTAAACGAGTTGGTAATGACCTTTATCTTAGGAAATTGCCTGCAAACAGGCCTGTAAAAGTTTATTATTTCCCGGAAAGAGAAACATAATTAGAAATCACTTGTGCGTTTGGCGGCGCGTTAACGGTCGCCAAAGAAGCATAAAATCTTTATGGAGGTAAAGATAAAATGAAAAAAACAGTAAAAAAACGTGCGTTTATTTCTTCGATTGCAATGCTTATCGTTTCTGCAATCGTTCTGACATCATCAACATTTGCATGGTTCTCCATCTCAAAGGAAGCTAATGTTGAGTCAATGAACCTCAACATCACAACTGCTGACGGTATTTCAATTTCAGCAAATACCAAGAAATTCGGCACAACAGTTACACTTAGCGACATTATCCCTGAAAGCGGCTCAGAAGGCCAGGGTCTTGCAGCTGAGGTCGGTCATACAAATGCTATTCCTGATCCTCTTGCTCCCGTATCTACAGATATGGCTCTTGTAAGCGGTTATCCCGTATTCTACAAGGGTTCAGTTCCTGAGACAGCGCAGGGTGCCACACCACAGGTTTCACTTATTAAGTGTGACAACGACTATTCAGGTCCCTTTGTTGTATTTGACCTTTTTGTTCAGGTTTCGAAGAATACAGAAGTTAAGCTTAAAGGTACAAAAATAACATCTGAAGACGAAAATATTGTTAAGGCAATGAGAGTGGCGTATGTTAACTGCGGTTCTGTGGACTTTGCAAACAGAGCAAATGCAAAGTCACTCACAACAACACAGAAGGCTGATACAGCTATGTGGATTGCTGACGGTAATGCATCTGATACAACAACTTACATTCAGTCTGACGCTGGTACAAGAATGGTTACAAAAGACGCTGATAACCCGATAGCCAAAAACTATGTTAAGAGCACATCAGCCGGTAATGTTGCAAAGACAGCAGATGCAAGCGATTTCAGCTTCTTTGCAAAGGAAGGCGTTAACCGTATAAGATTCTATGTTTGGGTAGAAGGCAACGATGTTGACTGCGGTAACGATGTTGCCGGCGGATCGTTCAACTTCGATCTTAAGCTCAGCATTGACTGATTCAGTTTTATTACATAATATACTGATTTAATTTATTTTTCCGTCACTGTACGGGTGACGCCCGCAAGGCGTCACCCGAATAAAAGGAATTTTAAGCAGCAAAGTTTTAAATGTGATTTGCGGGCATTTAACGAAATGTTTGCAAATGACCTTTAAAGGTTAGATTATCAGGGGTGAATGTATTTATGAACAGTAAATTAAAAAATGTACTTGGTGTTATTTCGGACATATTGCTTGTTGTAATCATAATAATTGCAATAGTAATAACCGTTATGACCTTTACATCCAAGAGTTCTGATAACGGTATCGGAAATATTCTCGGATATACTCCGTTCTCGATTCAGTCGAATTCAATGGCGCCTACATTTTCAAGCGGCGACCTGATTATCGGCAAGGAAGTCAAGAATATCAACGAGCTTCAGGTCGGCGATGTAATCACATATTCCGCGGTTCTTGTTGACGGAACCGGAAGAAGTGTCCGAGGCAACAACACGCATAGAATATATGACATAGAACGCAATTCGGACGGAACGATAGCCTGCTTCAGGACGAAGGGAGATGCCGGCGACATGGCTGACGCAATGCGTGTTCTTCCCGACGAGGTTCTCGCAAAGCAGGTTAATTCAGGCGTCAATGAAGACGGCTCCTACAAGGACGGACTTACAATCAAGAGTCTCGGAAGCGCGCTGAATTTCCTTCAAAGCCGAACAGGCTTCATGGTTTGCATCATCGTTCCCCTTGCTCTGTTCTTTATCTGGCAGATTTATAAGCTCATTGCCATGTTCATGGAAGTAAAGGCTGTCGATATTGACGAGGATACGAAGCGCAGAGCCATAGAAGAGTATCTTGCCGAGCAGGAAAAGGCAAAAAAAGAAGCAGAGAAAAATTCTGCTGACGATAACTGAAAAGATTAAACATTCACAACCTTATTTATATATCCCGGAAAGATACAAATTTAACTAACTAGAGGGTGGCTGAAAAATGGTAGTAACAAAATTTATCGCGGAGTTTTTGAATCAGTTCTTTATTAAGGGCGTTTGGGGTATTTTCAAAGGCATAGGCTTAGGTATTGCCAATATCTTCAATATTCCCGAATACGTTAAGATATTCAAGTCATGGTCGGGCGATTTCAGTGCGGTTGACTGGATTCTTGCAATCATTGCGGTTCTTGCAACTGTTGCGGTTCTTGCGGCTATAGTTATCATACTTGTTGTTCTCATTAAAAAGTATATCCGTGTCCGCAAGACTCTTGTTGACCAGGAAGAGCTTCTTAACGAGGTCGGCAATCTTAACCGTGAGATTATCAAGCTTTCAAATGAGAAGGAAAAGATTCTTGCGATGAAGGTTTCTCAGCTCGGTCTTAAGCCCGGCGAAAGCCCGTATGTTGAAAACGAAGAGGCGGCCGAGGAAGGCGAGGAGAAGAAGGACGGCGAGGTTGACAAGACTGCTGACGACTACAGCCGATTCTACAAATGTACTCAGGTTGACCTTGAGCTTCCGAATTATGTTGCTCCCGATTTCGATAATGAAATCACACTTCCCGAAATTTGCGATATGTTCCGCAACTATGCATGCTCAAGACTCGGTCTTTTCTATGAAATAAAGATTATCCGTCTTTTCCTTTCGGCATTTGCTTCAACAAGACTTATTATCCTTCAGGGTATTTCAGGTACAGGTAAAACCTCACTTGCTTATGCATGGGGTAAATTCCTTCAGAATCCCGTTACAATCGCATCGGTTCAGCCTTCATGGCGTGACCGTACTGAAATTTTCGGTTACTTCAACGAATTCACAAAGCGTTTCAACGAGACAGAAGTTCTCAAGAAGATGTACGAGGCTACATTCAAAGAGGAAATCTTCATCACCGTTCTTGACGAGATGAACATCGCCCGTGTTGAGTATTACTTTGCCGAGCTTCTTTCAATCCTCGAAATGCCGTCACGAGACGAGTGGGTTGTATCCCTTGTTCCCAGTGTATGGCCGACAGACCCGAAGCATGTTATCGACGGTAAGCTTCGTCTTCCCGAGAATATGTGGTACATCGGTACAATCAACCACGACGACTCGACATTCGCCGTTTCCGATAAGGTTTATGACCGTGCTATTCTCATCGATCTTAACAGTAAGGGTAAATTCTTTGAGGCTCCCTACACAGAGAACCTTGCACTCAGCTATAAGCATCTTGAGGCAATGTTCCAGGAGTGCCAGACAAAGTACAAAGTATCCGATGAAAACCTTAAGAAAAT
>JAZUDP010000096.1:0-2560 GCA_045639705.1 Acutalibacteraceae bacterium | reverse complement strand
TGCCGAATACTCGAAAGAGATAATAGAAAAGCTCTGCGGTCTTTCCAACAGGCATTTCCGTTCAAATGTAAGGCACATTTATTCCGTAAACGACTGGAGCAAGACGCAGAACAAAGAATTCTTTTATAATATTGAAATAATTGATGAAGCCATTGAAAACGAAAAGCAGATTTCGTTCAAATATAAGCTGTACGGTCCCGACAAGTGCTCGCATACAAGGGCGCGGCACCGTGTGAGCCCGTATCAGCTGATACTGCATAATCAGCGTTATTATCTCATGGCGTATGATGAATATATGAAAAACATGGTGCATTACCGCCTTGACAGAATCTTTGAAATGAAAATCAGTGATAAAGTGCAGACACCTTTGAGAACCATTGAAGGTTATCAGAACGGAATCGATTATAAAAAGTTTTCATCCATGCCGTATATGTATTCTGACGCTCCTGCCGAAATCACTCTTCTTGTTGACGAATCGGTTATTGACCAGGTGGTTGACTGGCTGGGATTCGGCATAAAGATTGATGAGACTGATAAAACAGGTAAACTGCGTATAACTGTAACCGCCAGTCCTATGGCTATGGAATACTGGGCAATGCAGTATATGAATCATGTTGAAGTGATTTCACCGCAGTCCTTAAGAGATAAAATCAGAGAGAATATAAAAAGCGCAGAGAAAAAGTATGAGTAAGGTAATTCTCCGGCATGACAGAAAAAATCCCGTCATTTGACGGGATCTCAGCTTGTCGAAAAAGTCCAGTGAGAACTGGGCTTTTTTTCAATGTATATGATATAATAGAATCGGTGATGAAAGATGTTGACAAAAGGAAAAGAAAACCGATATCAATATGAAATGATATGCGTAGAGGATTTAGTACCAAAAGATCATTTGCTTCGGAAAATAGAAAGCGCGGTAGATTTCACAAAGATATATGAATTTGTAGAAGATCTTTACTGTGAAGATAACGGGAGAGGAAGTATAGACCCGATAGTACTGTTCAAAATGGTATTGATACAGCATCTGTATGGCTTGCCGTCATTGAGAAGAACGGCAAGTGAAGTCAATTTTAACATGGCATATCGCTGGTTTCTCGGCTACAGCTTACAGGAAGAAACGCCGCATTTTTCAACAGTAAGCTACAATTTCAGAAATCGTTTCACATCAGAAACGGTAGATAAAATATTCTCATGGATACTTGATGAAATCAACGAAAACGGATATCTGACACAGAGTGCTGTTTTCATTGACGGAACACATATCAAAGCGAACGCGAATAACAATAAGAAGTACGAAGAAGAGGTACCGGTTGCAGCAAAAAGATACGCCGATGAGCTTATGGAAGAAATAAATCAGGACAGAGAAGCTCACGGAAAGAAGCCGTTTGATAAAGATGATAACGATAAGAACAAACCGTCAAAGCCGAATAAGAATACATCAAAGAAGAAGCTTGCAAGACGCAAGAAAGCAGAAAAGCAGGCAAAAAAGTCAGTAAAAAGCAAAACAGACCCTGAAAGCGGAATGTTCGTAAAGGGAGAACATAAAAGACAGTTTGCATATGAAGCACATACAGTATGCGATAAAAACGGATATGTAATGGAAACGGTAGTAACCCCCGGCAATGTACATGACAGTGTAGCATTTGATGATGTATATGACAAAGTAACAGAAAAATATCCCGAAATAGAAACAGTAGTAGCAGACAGCGCATACAAAACACCGCACATAGCAAAGAAGATAAAAGACGACGGCAGAGTATTATCGACAGCATACAAAAGACCTATGACAAAGAAAGACGGACACGAGTGGTGGAAGTATGTATATGATGAACATTTTGATTGTATAATCTGTCCTGAATATCAGGTATTAAACTATTCGACAACAAACAGAGACGGCTACAGAGAATACAAAAGCAACCCGAAAATATGTGAAAACTGTCCGACGAGAAATCTGTGCACAGAATCGAAGCAGAACGTAAAAACAGTAGCAAGGCATATCTGGTCTGACTATATAGAATGGACAGAAGATATACGGCATACACCTGAATATCAGGAGCTGTATAAACAGCGAAAAGAAACAATAGAGCGTGTGTTTGCAGACGCGAAAGAGAAACACGCAATGCGATATACACCGTATCGAGGCTTGGAACAGGTTACCAACTGGGTCAGGCTTAAGTTTGCTGCAATGAACTTGAAAAAGTTTGCAATTCATAAGTGGAATATGACACACGAATTTCAGTCTTTAAACAGATTTCTATGTTTTTTACTTCTTAAATTCAACAAAGCCCTAAACCTCGCTTGAGATTTAGGGCTTTTCGACAGACTGATGCGGGGTACGGTTTTTACCGTACCCCGCAAAGTTTATGTTGAAATTTATTTTGTAATAACCTCGCCGTCAAAGACTACCTTCGCGTTAATTCCGTCGGGCACTGAAACGGTGCAGACATTATTCTCGGCGTCAACGCTGACGGAAATTCTGCCCTTTTCGGTGGTGATGTATCCCTCGGCGCTGCCTGTGATTTCGTTTGTTTTCGGCTCGATATGACATTATCCCAGCCGCAGG
>JAZUDP010000095.1:0-7682 GCA_045639705.1 Acutalibacteraceae bacterium | reverse complement strand
TTATCAAGCCCCAGAAGGTCGAAGAGGCGCATTCCCTTGCCTGCGGTGATGTGGTCGATAACAACGCCGTCTACAATTGAATCTATATTCATTTTGCCGCCTCCTCAAGAAGTGTAAGAATAAGCGCCATTCTCATATATTTGCCGTTGAGAACCTGCTTGAAATAGCACGCGCGGGGATCGGAGTCGATGGCGACGCTGATTTCGTTAACACGGGGCAGGGGATGCATGATGCATAAATCCTGCTTTGCATAAGTGAGCTTGGACGGTTCAAGAATATAGCTGTCCTTGAGTCTGAGGTAATCCTCCTCGTTGAAGAAGCGCTCGCGCTGAACTCTTGTCATGTAAAGCACATCAAGCTCGGGCATTGCCGCTTCAAGGTCGGTTGTCTGAACATATTCAATATTGTTTTTCTGCAGAACATCCTTTTTGACATAGCTCGGCAGCTTTAATTCCTCGGGGGAAATCAGAATGATTTTAATGCCGCTGTAGCGTGAAAGCGCATTGATAAGCGAATGAACCGTTCTGCCGAATTTAAGGTCGCCGCAGAAGCCGACTGTCAGATTGTCAAAGCCGCCTTTTTCACGGTAGATTGTAAGAAGGTCGGCGAGAGTCTGTGTTGGATGGCAGTGACCGCCGTCGCCCGCGTTGATTACGGGAATAGTCGCATTGTGAGCGGCGACATAAGCCGCGCCCTCCTTGGGATGACGCATTGCGATTATATCGGCATAGCAGCTGATAACCTTTGCGGTATCGGCAACGCTTTCGCCCTTTGCGGCGGAGCTGCTTGTTGCCTCGGAGAATCCGATAACATTTCCGCCAAGCTCATACATGGCAGCCTCAAAGCTTAAACGTGTACGGGTTGATGGCTCAAAGAAAAGCGTCGCAAGCTTTTTGCCTTTGCATTTTTCGGAATATTTTGCGGGATTCTCAATGATATCGCAGGCTGTAGCGATAAGTCCGTCAAGCTCCTCAACCGAAAAATCAACAATATCTATAAGGCTTCTCATTATTCAGCCCCCTTGGTAATCCAGCTTTCATCTGAGGGATTGTTGCGGAAAGCGATAAGCTTCTGAACATCGTCGGGTTTGATATAGCCTTCCTTTGCGGCAACATCGGCAATAACATCAAAGTTGGTAAGAGAAACATTCTTAACATCTGCCTCCGCAAGGCGCTTCAAGCCCTTTTCCATGCCGTATGTGAAGATGCTGACAATACCGAGAACCTCGGCCCCTGCCTCACGCAGTACATTTACAACCTCGATAACGCTGCCGCCTGTGGAAATAAGGTCTTCGACAACAACAACCTTCTGACCTGCTTCAAGTCTGCCCTCAATCTGATTCTGTCTGCCGTGGTCCTTTGCGCCGGAGCGGACATAACCCATGGGAAGACCCATAAGGTGAGCTGTTATTGCGGCGTGTGCGATGCCTGCTGTTGAGGTACCCATAAGAACCTCAACCTCGGGATAGTTATCCTTAATGAGCTTTGCAAGACCGTTTTCAACATCGTTTCTTACCTCGGGAGCGGTGAGAGTAAGACGGTTGTCACAGTAAACGGGGCTTTTGATTCCGCTTGCCCATGTGAAAGGCTCTTCCGGACGGAAAAATACCGCTTTGATTGAAAGTAAATCTTTAGCTATAAGTTCCTGCATAATTATTCTCCTTTATCCGACAAATTCGTTTATACATCTTTTATATGCCGCAACGGGGTCGGCAGCGGCTGTTATAGGTCTGCCTACAACGATGTAGTCAGAACCGATTTCCTTCGCCTGTGCGGGAGTCATAACGCGCTTCTGGTCGCCGATATCTCCGTCAGCAAAACGCACGCCGGGAGTAACGGTAAGGAAGTCCGCACCGCAGATTTCGTGAACCTTGCCTGCCTCGAGCGGCGAGCATACAACGCCGTCAAGACCCGATTTTTTTGCGTTAAGGGCGTAATGCATTACGACCCTGTCAATGGGCTCCTTGATGAGCAGATCGTTTTCCATGCTTTCCTGGTCTGTTGAAGTAAGCTGAGTAACGGCAATAAGAAGAGGTCTTGTGCCGTCGGGACGGGTGAGACCCTCAAGCGCAGCTTCCATCATGCGGCAGGTTCCGCCTGCGTGAAGGTTGCAGATATCAACATCAAGATTTGAAAGCACAGCCATGCTCTTTTTAACAGTATTGGGAATATCGTGAAGCTTGAGGTCAAGGAAAATCTTATGACCTCTCTTTTTTATTTCCTTAACAATACTCGGACCTTCCGCATAGAAAAGCTCCATACCGATTTTTACAAAAGGTTTTCTGTCAGTAAAATTGTCAAGAAACTTAAATGTGTCCTCCGCGCTTGCAAAATCGCAGGCAATGATAACATCCTTTCCCATTATTCCACTCCTCCTATTATATCCGATAAATTTTCTATTCTGTATTTCTTCATTGCTTCGGGCAGCTCATTTATGATGTTGAGACAGGCGAAGGGGTCAACAAGATTTGCCGCGCCTACCTCGACTGCCGTTGCGCCTGCAAGCATCATTTCAATAACATTTTCCGCTGTGGAAACGCCGCCCATTCCGATTACGGGGATTTTAACCGCATGTGCGACCTGATAAACCATTCTGACGGCAAGAGGGAAGATTGCCGGACCGGAGAAACCGCCCATTTTGTTAGCGATTACGGGCTTCTTTGTTCTGAGGTCGATTCTCATGCCTAAAAGCGTGTTTATAAGGCTGATGCCGTCCGCGCCTGCATCCTCGCAGGCCTTTGCGATTGAAACGATATCCGTTACATTGGGCGAAAGCTTTACAATAACCGGCTTGGTTGTGACTGCCTTGACAGCTCTTACAACCTCCGCAGCTGCTTCGGGAGATGTGCCGAAGCTCATTCCGCCGCCGTGAACATTGGGACAGCTGATATTTACCTCAAGCCAGCCGACCTGTTCTTCTTTATCAAGCTTTTCGCAGGTGTATGCGTAATCGTCAACGGAAAAACCGCTGATGTTGGCCATAACGGGCTTGCTGAAGCATTTGCGGAGCTTCGGAAGCTCCTCGCTGATTACCTTTTCAACGCCGGGATTCTGTAAGCCGACGGCGTTTATCATGCCTGCCGTGCATTCGGCGATTCTCGGAGTGGGATTGCCGAAGCGCGGCTCTTTTGTTGTTCCCTTGAAGGAGAAGGTGCCGAGCCTGTTTATATCGTAGATTTCCGCGAATTCATAGCCGAAGCCGAACGTGCCCGAGGCGGGGATAACGGGATTGTCAAGCTCGATACCGCAGAGATTAACCTTTAAGCCTCCCATAGTATCTCCTCCTTCATCATAATGGGGCCGTCCTTGCAGATGCGTTTATAGCCTGTGATTGTCTTGCAGGAGCAGCCCATACATGCGCCGAAGCCGCAGCCCATTCGCTCCTCAAAGCTGAGCTGACCGCTTGTTTTTGTCGATTTATAAACTGCTTTCAGCATCGGTTCGGGACCGCAGCAGTAAAAATGCGTGTAGCTTTCGGGTAATGCGTCTGTAACAAAGCCTTTTAAGCCGTACGAGCCGTCGGCTGTTGTAACGGTTACATCCGCGCCGAGAGCCTTGAACTCGTTCTCGCAGAAGACCTCGTCCTTTGTGTTGAAGCCGAGGATTACGCTGACTTTTTTACCCTGTGCAATCAGCTTTTTCGCAAGCAGATAGAGGGGAGGGACACCGACGCCGCCGCCGAGAAGCAGGGGAGCATCGCCCGAAGGTGAAAGGTCATAGCCGTTGCCGAGACCCGTCAGAATGTCAAGCTTTTCGCCCGCCTGCATTCTGCTCATCTGCTCTGTGCCGTGACCGACAACCTTGTAAATAACCGTCACGCTTTCGCTGTCGCAGTCATATACGGAAATCGGGCGTCTTAAGAAAAGTCCGTCAAGCTTTATGTTGATAAACTGACCTGCCGCCGTAATTTCCGCCGTATCGCCGAGCAGCGTCATTTTCATGACGCTGTCGGTGAGATTAATATTTTCTTTTATTTCAAAAATACCCTGTTTCATATAATTCATTCCTTAAGAATCAATTGTGGAAATGGTAAGAGTTGTCTCCTCAAGAACATCAAGCAGAACCTTAACCGTATCAAGAGAAGTGAAGATTGTAACATTGTTCTCGGTTGCGCACTGACGGATCTGAATGCCGTCCTCATAGTGAACGCCCGACATAACCGCACGGGTATTGATAACATATGCTACATAGCCTGCGCGGATGGATTCGAGAATCTCATCGCTGCCCTCGCTTATCTTGCCGCGTACCTTTGTACGGATTCCGTGATTCTTGAGGTAGTTTGCAGTACCGATTGTAGCCTCGATGTTGAAGCCCATATCGTAGAAGCGTCTGATGAGCGGGAGCGCCTCTTCCTTGTCCTCGTCGGCAAGAGTTACAAATACAGTGCCGTAATTCTGCAGATTCATGCCCGAAGCGGTAAGCGCCTTGAACATTGCTCTTGAAAGCTTGTTGTCATAGCCGATTGCTTCGCCCGTTGATTTCATTTCGGGTGAGAGGTAGGCGTCAAGACCCTTGATTTTGTTGAAGGAGAATACGGGAACCTTTACATAGAAGCGTTTCTTCTCCTCGGGATAGATATCGAAAATTCCGAGTTCGGGAAGCGACTTGCCGAGGATAACCTCTGTTGCGATGTCTGCAAGCGAATAGCCTGTGGACTTTGAGAGGAACGGAACCGTTCTTGAAGAACGGGGATTAACCTCGATGATGTAAACATCGTCGTTTTTATCAACGATGAACTGAATGTTGAAAAGACCGACAATACCGATGCCGAGACCGAGCTTCTTTGCGTACTGAAGGATAATTCCCTTGACCTTGTCAGAAATTGAGAAGGTAGGATAAACGCTGATTGAGTCGCCGGAGTGTATACCCGTGCGCTCAACAAGCTCCATGATGCCGGGAACAAATACGTTTCTGCCGTCGCAGATGGCGTCAACCTCGACCTCCTTGCCCTGAATGTACTTGTCAACAAGTACGGGCTTGTCAACATCGATTTCAACGGCTGTCTTAAGATACTGTCTGAGGCTTTCGTCGTTTGAAACAATCTGCATCGCGCGTCCGCCGAGAACGAAGCTGGGACGTACAAGCACGGGATAACCTACTTCGTTAGCTGCCTTAAGACCGTCCTCAATATTTGTAACAGCCTTGCCCTTGGGCTGAGGGATGTTTAATTCAAGAAGAATCTTTTCAAAACTGTCGCGGTTTTCGGCTCTTTCAATAGCTTCGCAGTCAGTGCCGATAATTCTGACGCCTCTGTCCATGAGCGGCTGAGCAAGGTTGATGGCTGTCTGACCGCCGAGAGAAGCAACTACGCCCTCGGGCTGCTCATAGTCGATGATTGCCATAACATCCTCGGGAGTGAGCGGCTCAAAGTAAAGCTTGTCCGCTGTTGTATAGTCTGTCGAAACCGTTTCGGGGTTGTTGTTTATGATAATTGCCTCGTAGCCCTCGCGCTTGATTGTCTGTACGGCGTGAACTGTTGAATAGTCAAACTCAACGCCCTGACCGATACGGATGGGACCTGCGCCGAGAACGATAATCTTTTTCTTATCTGTAAGGCGTGATTCATTCTTCACGCCGCCGTCGGCAAGATTCGCGTATGAGGAATAGAGGTAAGCAATATATTTGCCCGTGTGAAGGGTGTCAACCATTCTGAAAATGGGCGTGATTGCGTTCTGTTTACGGAGTCTGTAGATGTCAAGCTCGGGCTTGTTCCACAGTGAAGCGATGTACTTGTCCGAGAAGCCCATAACCTTAGCCGCTCTGAGCGTGCGAAGGTCCTCGGGACGAGCCTTAAGCTCGTTTTCCATGTCGACAATCTTTTTGAAGCTTTCAAGGAACAGCTCGGTAATCATTGTAGCTTCGTGAAGCTTTTCAATGCTTTCGCCTCTGCGCAGAAGCTCAAAAACAGCGTAAACGTTGTCAGCCTTAAACTCTGAAAGGTATTTATAAAGCTCATCCGTTGTGTAGCTGTCAAACATGCGGAGATGGAAATGGCAGACGCCTGTTTCAAGTGAACGCACAGATTTAAGCATGCATTCCTCAAGAGTTGAGCCTATGCCCATGACCTCGCCTGTGGCCTTCATCTGAGTGCCGAGGGTGTTGGGAGCCGTTGCGAATTTATCGAACGGGAAGCGCGGGAATTTTGCGACGATGTAGTCAAGGCTCGGCTCGATTGCGCCTGTGCCGCCTGCAACGGGAATATCCTCAAGAGCCATGCCGAGAGCGATTTTCGCAGTAACTCTCGCAATGGGATAACCGCTCGCCTTTGAAGCAAGTGCGGATGTACGTGAAACGCGGGGATATACCTCGATAAGGAAATATTCGCTTGAATTGGGGTTAAGAGCAAACTGAACGTTGCAGCCGCCGCAGATTTTAAGCTCGCGGATAATCTTGATTGCGCTGTCGTTGAGCATCTTAAGGTCGTGGTCATTGAGTGAAAGAATCGGTGCGACAACGATTGAGTCGCCGGTATGAACGCCGACGGGGTCAACGTTTTCCATGCCGCAGATTGTGATTGCGCGGTCATTGGAGTCACGCATAACCTCAAATTCGATTTCCTTGTAGCCCTTGACGCTCTTTTCAACAAGAACCTGATGAACAGGGGAGAGCTTGAAGGCGTTGAGACCGATTTCGTAAAGCTCGTTTTCGTTATATGCGAAGCCGCCGCCCGTACCGCCAAGTGTGAATGCTGGACGCAGAACAACGGGGTAGCCGATTCTTTCGGCAGCCGCTTTTGCTTCTTCAATGCTGTATGTGATTTCGGAGGGTATAACAGGCTCGCCGATTGACTGGCACATTTCCTTGAAAAGCTCTCTGTCCTCAGCTCTTTCAATGCTTTCGCTGCTTGTGCCGAGAAGCTCAACGCCGCATTCCTTGAGAACGCCTTTATTCTCAAGCTGCATCGCGAGGTTAAGACCTGTCTGACCGCCGATGCCCGGAACAATTGCGTCGGGACGCTCATAGCGGAGAATTTTTGCGATGTATTCAAGTGTCAGAGGTTCCATATAAACCTTGTCGGCAATTGATGTATCGGTCATGATTGTTGCGGGATTGGAGTTGCATAGAATAACCTCGTAGCCCTCCTCCTTAAGTGCAAGACACGCCTGTGTGCCGGCATAGTCAAACTCGGCCGCCTGACCGATAACTATGGGACCCGAGCCGATAATCAGTACCTTTTTGATGTCTGTTCTTTTTGCCATAATATATCCTCCTTATTTATATACAATGCTGTTGTTACATACTGTCATGACGCATTCTCCGTAAAGCTCCTCGCCCTCATACGGTGTGGCGCGTCCCTTTGACAGAAATTCATCGGGGTTTACCGTGATTTTCTTATCGAGATTCCATACGGAATAATCTTCGCCGAGCGGAATGCCGAAGCGTTTTCTCGGATTGTCGCACAGAAGCTCAAGAAGTCTTTCGAGACTGATAATGTTCTCTTTTACAAGCTTTGTGTAAAGCACGGGGAAGGCTGTTTCGATTCCGACGATTCCGAACGCGCTCTTTTCGAGTCCTTTGCCTTTTTCCTCGGCGCTGTGCGGTGCGTGGTCGGTGGCAATCATGTCGATTGTGCCGTCCTTTATGCCCTCAATCAGAGCCATTCTGTCCTCCTCGCTTCTGAGCGGGGGATTCATCTTGAACCGTCCGTCCTCCTGTAAATCGGCATCCGTCATCGTAAGATAA
>JAZUDP010000094.1:0-7818 GCA_045639705.1 Acutalibacteraceae bacterium | reverse complement strand
ACCAAAAAACGGTATGGACTATTAAATCCATACCGTTTTTGTATTACTGAATTATTCGCCTTTCATTTCAAGGAGCTTGACTGTTCCGTTATAGGAAGCAACCGAAACCTTGATTGAATCCTCGATAGCTGCATAGATATCGTCGTCTGTTGCGCCGAGTTCGCGTGCATATGTATCGTTGATGAAAAGATCGAGGTCCATGATGTCGGGAAGGTTGAACGGGTCCATACCTGAGTCGATGCCGCGTTTCTTATAGTCTGCAGCAACCTTGAACATACCCATCTTCATCATCCACGGAGCAACGCTGACAATCTGTCTGTCTGCGCCCATACCGCGTGCCTTGTAAACAACCTTAAGGAACTTATCCCACTTGAGGTTGTACATACCGATGGGAATAGCCTCGAAGCCTGCTTTCTTTTTAAGAGCAGCGCCTGCGATAACCTGGCCGACCTGACGGCATGTAAGCATTGCTGTGCCGCCGCCCGGATACATTGTGAAGGGCCATTTGTCCATGAAAGCAATCTGCTCAATAAGGATTGTCCAGACGGGCTTTCTGCCGGGCTGTGTGCCGAAAATGTAGGGAAGCTCAAGAACTGCGCAGCTGAAGCTGTCGTCGCAGAAGGATTCGCAAACCTCTTCCTGCTGAATTCTTGCCTTGAAGTAGGGATTCTTATCTGTGAGCTTCATGTCGGGACGAAGCTTTGAAAGGTATGAGAAATATGAACCGAGAACAACAGCTCTCTTAACGCCTGCCTTTTTGCAGAGCGGGAAGATTCTCTTAAGAGGAGCGATGTTGAACTTGTAGTAGTAATCCATTACGGGAGCGGGGAACTCAACGCGCTCGTCAACGCCTGCGGCGAAGATGAAAACCTCGTTGCCTTCAAGCATGGCAAGGATTTCTTCGTCAGACTTCTTGTTGATGTCGCCGAATTCGATTTTAAGCTCTTCGGGAATGGGGGCTCCTTCAGGAAGGGGAGGAAGAGCTACGGAAGTAACCTTGTGACCCTGTTCAATAAGTACTCTTGCAGCTTCGCAGCCTAAAAGACCTGTTCCGCCAATCATAAATATATTCATTGTGCTTTACCTCACATATCTTTGAAGCCCTTGAAAATGGACTCGTCATAGTAGTTGTTTTCATCCTTGTCATGAAGCGGATACCATACCTGAGCGAAGAAAGGATTAATCTTTGCTTCTGTATCGTAATCCCAGGGCCACGGAAGCTCTTCGGGACACCAGTGACCGCCGCGGAGAACAAGGTTGGGAGTCATCTCAAACTCGTTGCCTCTTGCGCTCTTCCACTTAAGCGGAGTGTAAAGGTCGCCCTTAACCATTGTTTCTGACAGGCATTCGCCGCCTCTGAACTTGGCAGCCTGCTTCATATCTTCAATGTCAAGCTGGCTCTCGGGCTTTGTCTCGTCATAGCCGTGATCAAGAAGTGTAACCTCTTCTGTCGGACGGATGATTTCAAACTCGTCCCAGTTCTTCATGTTGCGGACTGTTTCCATATCCTTGAAGTAAGCGGAAATTCTGTCGGGATTCTCTGTTTTCTTCCAGTTAAGCGTACCGTAAACCTCTGCCTCTGCAATCTTCTTCATGAAGGGCTTAGCCGCTGCTGCAACTGCGCCGCCCATGAACTTGGGAAGAAGCTTGCATGCTCTGTAGTATGCGGGAACCTGCTTTGCCATATTGTCAAAGTACTTCTGGATGGGAATATTTGCACGGAAGTGAAGGATGCTTTCAAGCTTGTCGGAGTCTGCATACCACTGACCGTGGAAGTTGCGGAGTGTGAACCAGTCAGCGTCAAACAGCTTCTTGGGTGAGGGGAGACCGAGAGCGCCGAGGAGAAGCTCTTCAAACTCAAAGTTTGTGATTCTGTATGCCTTGCCGCTGCCGATGTTGTAGAACTTGCGCCAGAAGCTGTCGGGAATATCGTCACCGCAGACATTTGCAAGAAGACGGCCTGAATCCTCAACTGTTGCCCATTCAAGAACGCCGTTGATGGGAACGTGATACATGATGGGGTCCATGTTCTTGAGAATTGCGGGATAAAGAATACCTGACTGACGGAGTGATACCCAGTATTTGAGACCTGATTCTGCAAAAATTGCTTCAGCCTTAACCTTGCTTATTGCGTAGTGGTCATACATGCTGATTTTAATCGGGTCGCCTGTACGGGCCCAGTGGATAGGCGGGTTGCGGTCGCCTGTTTCTGCAACAGTACCGATGTAAACAACCTTAATCTTATCAGGGTCGGGCTGAGCCTTGATTGCGTCAACAATGTTCTGCGCGGCTGTTGTATTTGTCTTAAGCGTGCGCTTGGGATAGTAGTCAGCTGCGGGTGAAACCATGCCGCCGACATGGAGAACATAGTCCGCACCTGTTACGAGGTCAAGAACATCCTCATACTTGGTGAGGTCGCCCCATACGAATCTGATACAGGGGTCGTTTTCGTATGCCTTGAATTTTTCATGGTTCTTTTCGCTGTCTCTGAGGAGAAGAGCGATGTTGTACCTGTTTCTCTGCTTGTACAGCTCTTTGAAGCCCTGGAAACCCATGTTTCCGGATGCGCCTGTAAGAGCTACGGTTTTCTTTGCCATAGGAATGCACTCCTTTGTTATGTATTGATTAAACTTCAATATAAAGCCAGGCTTAATCGAAATAATTTTAACATATACAAATATATCAGTCAATGAAAAAATAAGAATTTCAAAGCCTCAGACTTAAAAAATATGGATTTTTTTTAGTCAATATAAACAAAATTTATTCGTTGTAAAAAATAAAATTAAAAAGTATGGCACAAGCTATTGAAAAATGAACCCCGAAAGTAGTATAATAATTTTCAAATGAAAGGAAGGTAGATTATTATGAGCAAACCTTTATGTGTTTTAACAGGTGCAACAGGCCATATCGGCTATGCACTTCTTCTTAAGCTTGTCAATGAGGGCGAGAATGTAAGAATACTTATCCGCAAGGATTCAAAGCAGTTTGACGGTATCGAATGCGAAAAGGCGTACGGCGATGTTACCGATCCCGCATCACTTGAAAAGGCTTTCGAGGGCGCAGATGTTGTCTATCACCTTGCAGGACTTATTGATATAAATGTAGGTCAGGACGACATGGTATGGAAGGTAAACTACGAGGGTACGAAGAATGTTGTTGAAGCATGCAAAAAGTGCGGTGTACGCCGTCTTGTTTATGCTTCATCCGTTGACGCATACAAGCCTCTTCCGAACAATCAGGTTATGGTTGAAAAGGAAACCTTCCAGCCCGACGAGCTTGACGGTACATATGCAAAGACAAAGGCAAGCGCAACAAACTATGTTTTCGAGAACGTAAGAAACGGACTGCTTGACGCCGTTGTTGTTTATCCCGGCGCATGCATCGGACCTTATGACTTTAAGGTATCCAACGTAGGCGAAATGGTAAGAACCGTTGTCAAGCACGGCTATCCCGTTTCCCTCAACTTCGGCGCATACAACTTTGTTGATATCCGCGATATCGCCGACGGTATGTTTGCTGCGGCAAAGCAGGGCAGAAAAGGCGAGGGCTATATCCTCTGCGGCGAGCAGATTTCCGTTGATGAATTTATCTGCACGCTCTGCCGCGTATGCGGAAAGAAGGTTCCGAAAATCAAGATGGGCTACGGCATCGTCAGTGTTGCCGCTCCTGTCTGCGAGGTTTATTACAAAATCAGCAAGGCGACTCCGCTCTTTACACGCTATTCAATCAGAAAGCTTGTTTCCAACTGCAATTTCTCAATTGAGAAGGCTAAGAAGGAACTCGGCTATTCACCCATGACCGTTGAACAGTCTCTTAAGGATATGGTTCAGTGGATTAAGGAAAACGAAAAATAAAGCATGTAGGGGCGACCTGCGGTCGCCCGCGTGTTTTCTGCAATTTTTAACGGGCGGCCAATGGTCGCCCCTACAATTTTAATGCAAAAAAATCTTTTATTTTCATCAACGGAATAGGAGTGTATTCATGAAAATACCGTCAGCTGTTTATGACAGAATAGAGAAATACTGCGCAAAGCTTGAGAATCATCCCAAGCTTGCCGAGCTTTACCGCAACTGCTATCCTAATACGCTTGAAACAACCGTAAAAGAAAAGGAAAACGGCGGGCTTTTTGTGCTTACCGGCGATATTCCCGCAATGTGGCTGCGTGATTCAACAGCGCAGGTCAGTCATTATCTGCCGCTTGCAGGCGAGGATGAAGAAACACGCAATATAATTAAGGGCGTTATAAAAACTCAGTTCGGCTATATTCTCAAGGACCCGTATGCAAATTCATTCAATGAAGAGGCGAACGACCACGGCCATATTCACGACCTGCCGAAAAAGAGTCCGTGGGTGTGGGAGCGCAAGTACGAAATTGACTCTCTCTGCTATCCCGTAAGGCTTGCGTACCTTTACTGGAAATCCACGGATGACGGCAGCGTTTTTGACAGCGATTTTGAACAGGCGGCAAGGAATATCGTTAAGCTCTGGAAGCTTGAACAGCGGCATTTTGAAAATTCGGAATACCGCTTCACCCGTAACGGCTGTCCGTGGCATGATACGCTTCACAATGAGGGAAAGGGCATGCCCGTTTCATATACCGGCATGACATGGTCGGGCTTCCGTCCCAGCGACGACGCCTGCACATTCGGATATCTTGTACCATCCAATATGTTTGCGGTTGTTGCGCTGAAGTATATGATTGAAATTTTTACGCAGTTTTTCAAAGATGAGATTTTTATAAACGAATGCAGTGTTCTTATTGAAGAAATTGAAAACGGCATAGAAAATTACGCGGTTTACGACCATCCGAAGTACGGGAAAATTTACGCCTGTGAAACTGACGGCATGGGTAACAGAAAGCTGTTTGATGACGCAAATGTTCCGAGCCTGCTGTCAATTCCGTATATCGGCTATGCTGATAAGGACGACGAAATGTATAAGCGCACAAGAGCGTTTATCCTGAGCGGGGACAACCCGTATTTTTATAAGGGAAAATTCGGCGAGGGCGTCGGCAGCCCGCACACGAAGCCGGGATTTATCTGGCATATCGCGCTTTCAATGCAGGGACTTACCTCCGACAATCCCGACGAGATAAGAAGAATTCTTGATATTCTTGCGTCAACCGACGCTGATACGGGATATATGCACGAGGGCTTCAATGCCGACGACCCGACAGATTTCACACGAAAGTGGTTCGCGTGGTCAAATTCGCTTTTTGCCGAATTTGTCGAATATGCAGTTGATAACGGAATAATATAATTTTGAAAAAACTATTGATTTCGGCGGGATTATATGTTATTATAATTCCGCTGAAGTTCAGCACAGTTAAATATCCGGGGGTATAGCTCAGCTGGGAGAGCGCTTGACTGGCAGTCAAGAGGTCATCGGTTCGAACCCGACTATCTCCACCATATAAAAACCGAGATGATTCAAAGGTCATCTCGGTTTTATATTTGAGGTTTTGTTCTTTTATTAATCCCTGTTTTGTTTTATTGTCTGTGTATCACGGCTTACACCGAATATTTTTAACCTCCTATATAATCTCATAAAAAGTTTCAATATAAAAGTGGACTATGCTCAATCAATAATACTGAAAGTAAAAGGTTTTATATTATCATAAAGTCTACTGTATTTTTCCTGTTCGTTTTGCATTTTTATAAGTATTTTTTTTAGCTTTTCAACATCAGAATCAAATTCATCAGGTAATGTTCCTGTTCCTTTTACTATTACTTCATCAGCATCACATTCGGACCATAATAAATCCCAGAATGCATCCCAGTTTGCACCGTACCATTCGGGAAAGTCGAATGATATGCGTATTCTTTCGTGGATTTCACCCAGATATTTGCATCCCGTTAAATCGAGCGTGATTATTTTTTTATCTTCCATCGCAGCCTCCTATATAATCTCATAAAAAGTTTCATAATGGTCGTATGTAACAAATATCAGACCGTCATTAGACCATAAAATCCTGTGCTTATTTCTTTTACCTTCATAATAGTTTATGTCGGCTTCATACCATATTCTGCCGGGAGCATCAGGTAGATGATTGTTCTCATTTTCATATATACCTCTTGTAAGCATTTTACCGGGTATATATTTTACAGGTGATTTTCCTCTTTTCCAACCTGATTTATAGGCATCTGCAACTGAAATATAGTTGTTTGGTAGTATTCCCGTGTTTTTTAGATACCAGTCTGCACCTTTGTTGCCGTCTTTTGTTGCATTACCGGCAATTACCGATTTCATTTTCTCTATAATACAGCGGCAGTTATAATGAACAGGAGGTTCAATTTCAGGAATTTCTTTCATCCTGAATATTTTTCCATGTTTGTCACGACAGTATTTACATGTTTTTATATCCAGAATCGCAATCCAGTTTTTAAAATTTGTGCTTTCAACAGTAGAAGGTTCATAGGTATCTGACCGTCCTTTTAAGCTGGTTTGAGAAACTTCATAAGCAAAGGTTTTTCTTATGAAGTTTTGTGAAAATGTGTTGTTTATATTTATTTCCCCTTTCTCGCGAACATTTGTTCGCTGATATCATTTTAGCGTTCTTTTTTTCTTTTGTCAATAGTTTTTTGTATTCTGTAATGACAAAAACATTGGATGAATCCATAAATAATACTTTATAAGGGGGTGCGTTTCTGCTTATGTCGGGAGAGCGCTACACTGGCAGTGTAGAGGTCATCGGTTCGAACCCGACTATCTCCACCACATAACGCAAAACCGAGATGATTCAGGTCGTCTCGGTTTTGCGCCTTCAATTTTTAGGCTACTGAATCTATACTATTGATAAACTGCTGAAAATCAAAATTGAAATCTATTTTCAACTTGTAATCGCTGAAAACGTCAACTCTCCGAATAAGACAGTTGATTACCTATTTGCATTTATATCAGTAAGCTCTTATCTTTCAGTATGAAAACACGCTGAACTTGCAGGTTTGATTATTAGTGATATACGCTTATACTTATCATAAAATCTGATTAAGTTGTATGGATTGACATTTTACTAAAAAATGTTAAAATTATTATAGCCATTTTAATTTTTTCATCGTATAAAGATATGTAAACGAAATCAAAAGAAAACATCAGAAAGGATGACTTGAATGTTTTACAGATTCTTATCAACACTTTTGGCAGTATTAACCACAGTTCTCTCACCGCTTGGTATTTCTTTCGGCGGTGCAGCGGAAAAGCTTGAGCCCACAGCAGCGATAGTAACCGAACTGACCTGCTGTGATGAAGACCCCGAAATTGAAATCACGGTGGAGAAAACATCATTCCGTCTTAAGGTCGGCAGCGACGACGTTGTTCTCAGCGGCGCATTCAGAGACCTTGAGGTTGAATCAGTTAAAAGAAAGAATCTTCACACATTGCTTGTTGACACAGACGGCAAGGTTAACGAAGATTTTTCAACAGGTTACGTTGTTCTTACAGAGGACGCAACCAGAGCAAAGAAATCAATTTTCGCAGAAGCAGAGATTGACATGTCTTTTGCAGACCCCGGTATCGTCGGCGGACTTGACGGCGAGGATATCGCCAAGAAGGCGGCTAAGTCACTTATCACAATGGGCATCAAGAAAATTCCCTATGTCGGCGGGTTTGCTGCAACAGCACTTGATTCAACAATAAACAATATTCTCGATATCAAGGCTGCTCCCTCAACAACAGATATCATCAATGAGCTTAATGCGATTTCAAAACAGCTCGACGAGCTTTCTAAGCTTGTTTCCTCATCAAGTCAGGAAATTCTCAGAAGCATGTATGATGAAAAGAATTTTTCTGATTTCAACGCAGGCGTAACAGAACTCAGAG
>JAZUDP010000093.1:0-47822 GCA_045639705.1 Acutalibacteraceae bacterium | reverse complement strand
TGAATCGCCCCTACGATACGGATATAATAATTGTGTGTCATTCTGAACGAAGTGAAGAATCTCAGCTTAATTTTCAAGAGATTCTTCGTCGTTCCTCCTCAGAATGACATTACATGTTCCAACTGCTCGCGCAGGGTAACAGAACTCTGATAACTGCCAACCCGGCGAGGGCGCGGAGGCACTCCGCAAATTGTAATTTACCGTTGTATTTTAGGTAATTCCCAGTTTCTTCGCCATATCCGCCGTCTGAAGCTCGAGCATCTTTGAAACGCCCTCCTCCTGCATTGTGATACCGTAGAGGACATCTGCCTCCTCCATAGTACCGCGGCGGTGAGTGATAAGAATAAACTGTGTATTGGTTGTCATGCGGCGCACATACTGCGCGTAGCGCGTAACATTGACATCGTCAAGCGCGGCCTCAACCTCGTCAAAGATACAGAACGGCGAGGGCGATACCTTGAGAATCGCAAACAGAAGCGCGATTGCGGCAAGACCCTTTTCACCGCCCGAAAGCAGGTCGATGTTCTGAACATTCTTTCCGGGGGGCTGAACCTTGATTTCAATGTTGCACTCAAGCACATCGCTGAGGTTTTCAAGAATAAGCTCCGCTTTGCCGCCGCCGAACAGCTCGACAAATGTTTCGCCGAAATAGCGGTTAATCTGAACAAACTGCTCCTTGAACTGCTCCGCCATTTTGCCTGTAAGCTCACTGATAAGCTTATCAAGCTCGGCACGGGATTTTTCTATATCCTCAAGCTGTGCGCTCATAAATTCGTAGCGCTCCGAAACCTCTTTGTATTCCTCGATAGCGCCGACATTTACGCTGCCGAGAGCGCGGATTTTGCCCTTGACCTCCTGCAGCGAACGGTGAGCCTTCTGATAATCGTCAATAACGATATTCATGTTTTCAGCTTCCGTCTTTGTAAGCTGATATTCGTCATAGAGCTTGTTGACCGCGTCGTCAAGAGCCTTCTGCATGGACTCCTTGCGTTCCTCGAGTCGCGCAAGCTCTCCGCTGATTTTTTCACGCTCCGCCGATTTTGCACGCTCGTCCGCACGAAGCTGAGCTGAACGCGCATCGCATTCAGTACGCTCGGCAATGAGAGATTCTATATTCTCCTTTGACTTTGCGCCCATGTCGCGCAGCTCTGCCGCCTGCTTTTCAAGGTCGGCAATTTTCTTTTCTATCTCAGTATTGGCTTTCTCAATAACCGCAATTTCATCGTTGAGGTCGTCAAGTCTGCCCTCATGGCTCGCCATGCGGCGGTTGAGCAGATCAACAGCCTCGCGGCGTGCCTCAATATCCTTTTCATATGCAAGAATATCAAGATTGATTGTCGCCTCAAGCTGTGCAAGACTTTCACGCTTTTCCTCAAGCTGTTCTCTGCCGTGAGTCACAACATCAAGGTCTGCCTGAAGTGAACCGAGTTCCTTATTGAGCTTATCAATCTCAGCCTGTGCGCTGTTTTTCAGCTCCTCAAGGTCGGAGATTCTGAGAGAAGCGTTATGCTTTTCGCGGCGAAGCTCTTCAAGAGCGGCATTTGCCGTATCAAGCTTTCCGTCAATAAGCGCAAGCTCGCTTTCCTTACGGATAATATCCTCCTGAGTCCGCTTAAGGTCTGCCTGCGAAGCGTCAAGCTCCGCCTTAACAGAAGAAAGCTCCTCGCTGAGTTTTTTATATTCCTCCTGACTGACAGTCTGCTGCTCAGTAAGAGATGCAATTTCAAGCTTAAGCTTGTCAATCTCGTTGCCTCGGCTGAGGATACCCGCATTATGTCCGCGCGAGCCGCCCGTCATTGAACCGCCCGCATTGACAACCTGTCCGTCAAGGGTAACAATCTTAAATCTGTAATCGTATTTTTTGGCAATAACAATTGCGCTGTCAAGGTCCTCCGCAACGGCTGTTCTGCCGAGAAGGGATCTGATAATCTCGCTGTACTGCGGCTCGTATTCAAGCAGCTCGTCCGCCATGTCGATGAATCCGTAGCAGTCCTCAAGTCCCTTTTCGGTAAAGGGCTTTGATTTGACAGAGGTAAGCGGCAGGAAGGTTGCACGTCCGCCCTTCTTTTCCTTAAGGAAATTAATAGCGCGCTTTGCGTCGTTCTCGTTATCGGTAACAATGTTCTGAATTGCCGAACCGAGAGCGGTTTCAACCGCAACCGCATAACGGTCGCTTACATTGATAAGCTGTGAAAGAGGACCGTGAATACCGCGGAGCATGCCGCCCTTCGCCTCACGGATAACAGCCTTAACCGCACCCGAATAGCCCTCCATGTTCTTTTCCATATCATCGAGCATACGCATGCGGTCTTTTCTCTGCAAAATCTCAAGACCTCTTGCGTCAATTTCGCCCTTGAGCGTTTCAGCCTTTTCCTCGCGCGACTGAACCCGGAGACTGTAACCCGAAACGGCATTCATAATGCCGGTCGCGACCTCGTTCATTCTGTCAAGCTCGGACTGACACGCATTGTGCTTGTCTTCAAGCTCTGTTATGTAACCGTTGCGCGTTGAAAGAACGCCCTCGATATTGCTGACGCGTCCTCTGATTTCCTCAATTGAGGAATTGGCCGTCGTTTCTTCAATTCGCTTATCCGCAACCTTGCCCGTAATTTCGGCAATCTGCTGTGAAAGCTCTGCGATTTTATCGGAGAACTCGCTGTTTTCGTCCCTTGCCTGTGCAATGTCCGCAGCAGCGGAATCAAGGTCTTTTTTCTTTGCGGCAATTTCGCTGAGCAAACCGTCAATTTCCTTCATGGACTCGGCGATTTCCTTTTCAAGTCCCTTTTCGCTGTCGGCAGCGTCGCTCATATCGCGGCGTATACGTTCGATTGTCTGATTATTGTGAAGAATAGTATTCTTTTCAACAGATATTTCACCGTCAATATGAACCGCCTTTTCCTCAAAGCCCATGGCGTTCTGACGGATATTGTCAATTCTTACCGTTATATTCTGGCTCTTTGCGATTATTTCTTCCGTTTCGTTCTCAATAACATTCAGAGCCGCTTCAATTCCGTCATACTGAGCCTGAGCTATTGAAAGCTTGTCCTCATGCTCCCTGAGCTTTGTCTTTGAGCTTTCAATCGTGTGCAGCCAGAGACCGATTTCAAGCTCTTTCTTTTCGGCGGCAAGAACAAGGAATTTCTGCGCCTTTTCGCTCTGAGTCTTAAGAGGACCTACACGGCCTTCAAGCTCGGCAAGAATATCGCGCAGACGGACCATGTTTTCCTCAGCCTGTTCAAGCTTGCGGTTGGCGTCATTTCTGCGGTAACGGAAATGTGATATTCCGGCAGCCTCCTCAAGCATTTCACGGCGCTGACCGGACTTTGAAGAAATAAGGTCGGCAATGCGTCCCTGGCTGACAAGTGAATAGCCGTCAGGGCCGAGACCCGTATGCATAAACAGCTCGTGAATATCGCGCAGACGGACAACCGCACCGTTGAGCATATAATCACTCTCGCCCGAACGGTAGTAGCGGCGCGTAACGGAAACCTCGTCCTTATCGCAGTTGTTGAGCGTTCTGTCGCGGTTGTCAAGCTTCAGCGTAACCTCCGCAAAGCCGAGGGGCTTACGGATTTTTGTACCGCCGAAAATAACATCCTCCATCTTGGAGCCACGGAGATTTTTTGTTGACTGCTCACCGAGAACCCAGCGGACGGCGTCGGCAATATTGCTCTTGCCCGAGCCGTTGGGACCTACAACAGCGGTCATTCCGTGATTAAAATTGAAAACAGTCTTGTCAGGGAAGGATTTGAATCCCTGCATTTCGAGTGCTTTTAATCTCATTTAGTTCATTCCTTTAATTCAAGGTTTTTATATAAACATCGTATTTTTCAATGCTTTCGTCTGCAATAACGCGGGCATTGTAACCCATTTTTTGCAGAGCGTTTATATTGGTCTTTTTCTGACCTGTCATCTGAGAAACCGCCTTAGGTGAAACGTAAATTCCAATGCTTCCCTTTGCGATTTTTTTATTCTCAATAAATTCAAGTACCCTGCGCAGATAAATCTTACTCTCGCAGATTTCCTTAAACGCGGGATGATAGGCGCCCGCGATGTACTCGCCCTCGACATCGCCGCCCGAATGCAGTCCCGTGCGGATAACCGTTATATCGGCCTCATAAAACATCAGAAGCAGCTGAGCCGCAAGCTCCGCCGCGCCTTCAACCGTCTGCGGCGTATATTCCCCGCTGCGGTAAAGCTCCGCAAGCGGTGTGTTTTCAAGCACAACCGTGGGATAAATGCGAACCGTTGACGGCTTTAATGCAATGATTTTCTTTGCCGTTTCTATGCTTTCCGCGTCCGATGAGCCGTAAAGTCCCGTCATCATCTGCAGCCCCAGCTCAAAGCCGAAGCCTTTCAGCATTTCGCTCGCCTTCACAATATCCTCGGCGGTATGTCCGCGGCGGTTAAGCCGAAGCACCCCGTCATCCATGCTCTGAGCCCCAAGCTCAACAGCAGTAACTCCGTACCGCTTAAGAACCGTGCAGATTTTCTCATCAATCGCGTCGGGACGGGTGGAAATTCTGATTCCCTTAAAGCTGCCCTCCGCAACATATTTATACGCCGCCGAAAGAAGCGAAACCATTGTTTCCCTGTCAATAGCCGTAAAGCTTCCGCCGAAAAAAGCAATTTCTCCTCCCCTGCTGTCGGGGTTGTTGAGCGCAATTTTCACAGCGCTGTCAACGTCGGCAGGCGTGACCTGCTCACGGTGACCCGAAATTGCCTTCTGATTGCAGAACGAGCATTGATGGGGGCAGCCGTTATGCGGAACAAAAAGTCCCACATTTACATGCTTCACAGTCCCATAAGCTCCAAGGCTTCCCTTGCAGCCTCCTGCTCGGCGCGCTTCTTGCTTTTGCCTATTCCTCTGCCGATTACATTCGAATTGAGATGAACCTCTACCTCAAAGCGTTTGTCGTGGTCGGGTCCTGTCTCTCCGACAAGCACATATTCGACAAGCTCACCGGGGTTGCGCTGAACAACCTCCTGCAGCATCGTCTTGTAGTCCTTAACGGACTGATGTCTGCGGATAGCCTCGTCAATATATTTCAGCACGAATTTTCTCGCGGCGTCCATACCGCCGTCAAGATAAATTGCGGCAATGACAGCCTCGAACGCATCCGCCTGAATCGACGGACGCTCTCTGCCGCCTGTAATAACCTCGCCTTTACCGAGCATAAGATATTTTCCAAGCTCGATTTCACGGGCAAAGCCTGCAAGAGATTTTTCGCAAACCATTGTGGCACGAAGCTTTGTAAGCTCACCCTCGGGAAAATCTCTGTAGTTCTTGAAGAAATTTTCAGCCGTGATAAAGCCGAGAACCGAGTCGCCGAGAAATTCAAGTCTTTCGTTTGAACCGTCGGCAGAATGATTTTCGTTTACATACGACGAATGGGAAAGCGCACGGAGCAGAAGTCCCTCGTCGTTGAATTTATAATTCAGTTTTTCCTGTAATTCGTTTATATCGGGTTTCATAATCCCATATCATTCCTTTGAATGTTTTCTAAGGCGTGCGCCTTAACTGTGAGGCGCTGCCTTCGTTTTGTACCAGTCAAGGCTTCTTTGTGCAAGAGCCTCATATCTTAATTTTTTATCTCTGATTTTTTCGGGCAGCTCGGGAAGGATTCCGAAATTAGCGCCCATCGGCTGAAAATCAACAACGCTTTCATTGCTGATGTAGCCGGACAATGCGCCGAGCATTGTGAAATCCGGAAGCTTTATCGGTTCTTCGCCTCTGAGCCGTCTTGCCATGTTGAGTCCGGCAAGAATACCTGCCGACGCCGATTCCATATATCCCTCAACGCCCGTAATCTGACCTGCGAAATAAAGTCCTTCCCTGCCTCTGAACGAAAAATCGCTGTTCAGATGGCGCGGAGAATCAATAAAGGTGTTGCGGTGCATTACGCCGTAGCGGACAAATTCCGCATTCTTAAGCGCAGGAATAAGCGAGAAAACACGCTTCTGCTCGCTGAATTTCAGATTCGTCTGAAAGCCGACAAGGTTGTACATCGAGCCTGCCGCGTCCTCGCGGCGGAGCTGAAGCACCGCCCACGGTCTGTGACCTGTTCTCGGGTCGGTAAGTCCGACGGGCTTAAGCGGTCCGAAACGCATTGTATCAGCGCCGCGGCCTGCCATAACCTCAATCGGCATACAGCCCTCATACACTCCCTTTTTCTTATCAAAGGAGTGAAGCTCAGCCGATTCGGCGTTGACAAGCTCGTTGTAGAAAAGCTCGTACTCCTCTTTATTCATCGGACAGTTGAGGTAATCGTCCTCGCCTCCGCGGTCATAGCGCGACTGACTGAAGGCACAGGTTTTGTCAATGCTTTCGTCAGTGACAATCGGCGCCGCCGCGTCAAAAAAGCTTAACGAACCGCCGCAGAGCTTTCTTATATCCTCGGCAAGCGCATCCGAAGCAAGAGGACCCGCCGCAACAATAACATTGCCTTCGGGAATCTCTGTGATTTCCTCGCAGATAACCTCAATCAGCGGATGAGCTTTGATTTTTTCTGTAATCATGGCGGAGAATTTGTCTCTGTCAACCGCAAGCGCACCGCCTGCGGGAACGCTGCATTTTTTTGCGCATTCAACACAGACTGAGCCTAAAATCTCCATTTCCGCCTTAAGCAGTCCTGCCGCCGAACCGAGCCGCTGAGCCTTAAGCGAATTGGAGCATACAAGCTCGGCAAGCATATCGGTTTTGTGCGCGGGAGAATGCTTTTTCGGCTTCATTTCCGCTATGGTAACGGAAACGCCGCTGTTTGCCAGCGCCCATGCGGCTTCAACGCCCGCAAGGCCGCCGCCTATAACAAGAACCTCGCTCATTATTCTTCCTCTGCCTTTTTCTTTGACTTGCGCTCGGCTTTCTTTTCATAGCCGCAGCCTTCGTTAAGGCATACAATCAGTCCGCCCTTGCGCTTGAAAAGAGATTTGCCGCAGTTGGGGCATTTATCGTCAGTGGGCTTGTCCCATGTCATGAAATCGCAGTCCGGCCAGTTGCCGCAGCCGAAGAAGGTATAGCCCCTCTTTGATTTTTTTTCGATAACCTCGCCGCCGCACTTCGGACATTTCGCGTCTGTTTTAGTAACAAGAGGCTTTGCGTTTTTGCATTCGGGATAACCCGGACACGCAAGGAATTTGCCGAAGCGGCCTGTCTTGATAACCATCATTCTTCCGCACTTTTCGCAGGGAATGTCGGTCTGGTCCTCCTTAAGCTGAACCTTGACATCCTTCATGTCAGCCTTTGCCTTTGTAAGTGTCTTTTCAAAATCATCGTAGAATTCACGGAGCATGGCAATATAGTCCTCTTTGCCCTCGCCTACATCGTCAAGCTGAGTTTCCATGCCTGCCGTAAACTTTGTGTTGACAATCTTCGGGAACTTTTCCTTAAGCAGATTGGTGATTGCCTCGCCAAGCTCAGTGGGATAAAGCTGCTTCTGCTTTCGCGTTACATATTCACGCTTGATAATAGTGGTGATAATTGTCGCATAGGTACTCGGACGTCCGATGCCGTTTTCTTCAAGAGCCTTGATAAGTGAAGCCTCCGTGTAGCGTGCGGGCGGCTGAGTAAAGTGCTGATTGCCCTTCAGCTCCTTAAGCCTGAGCCTGTCGTTTTCGTTCAGCTCGGGAAGCTTTGACTCCGTATCCTCATCGTCGCTTGATTCCTCATAAATTGCGGTATAGCCGTCAAACTTTACGCTGTAGCCTGCCGCGTTGAAAACGCAGTAACCGGGCTTTCCCTCTGTAACAGCCTGAATGTCAGCCTTGACTGTGTTCTGAACACAGCTTGCCATAAGGCTTGCAATAAAGCGCTTCCAGATAAGCGAATAAAGCTTGTACTGGTCCGATGTAAGGCTTGACTTTACTCTTTCGGGAGTAAGCATGGGATTGGTCGGACGAATAGCCTCGTGACCGTCCTGCGCGTTGCTTCTTGACTTATAGTAACGGGGTTTTTCGGGAAGATATCTGCTTCCGAAATTATCGGTAATAAACTGATTTGCCGCGGCACGCGCCTCCTCTGAAATTCTCAGAGAGTCGGTTCTCATGTAAGTGATAAGACCCGTTGTGCCGATACCTGCAACATCAACGCCTTCGTAAAGCTCCTGAGCCGTCTTCATTGTACGCTGAGCCTGGAAACCCATGCTGCGCGAAGCGTCCTGCTGAAGCGTTGAGGTGATGAACGGGGGCGCGGGATTCTTCTTTCTTGTACCCTTTTTGATGGAGGTTACCGTATAGTTTGCGCCGTCAAGGCGTGCAAGATAAGCGTCAGCCTGTTCTTTATTTGTTATTTTAACCTTGCCTGTTTCGTCGCCGTAGAATGAAGCTGAGAAGCTCTTGCGGCAGGGTGCAAGGAATTTTGCGTCAAGCGTCCAGTATTCCTCGGGACTGAAGGCGCGAATCTCGTTTTCACGGTCAACGATAAGCTTGACCGCAACGGACTGCACACGGCCTGCGGAAAGACCGCGGCGGATTTTCTGAGAAATAAAAGGACTTAAGCGGTAGCCGACAAGACGGTCAAGAATACGTCTTGCCTGCTGTGCGTTGACTAAATCCATATCGATTGAACGCGGATTTGCCATACCGTTTTCAATACCTGTTTTTGTAATTTCGTTAAATGTAACTCTGTTGGTTTCGCTCATGTCAAGGTCAAGCAGTGCAGCAAGATGCCATGAAATCGCCTCTCCCTCGCGGTCGGGGTCGGTTGCA
The DNA here is from genome assembly GCA_045639705.1 of Acutalibacteraceae bacterium. Lineage (GTDB taxonomy): Bacteria > Bacillota > Clostridia > Oscillospirales > Acutalibacteraceae > CAG-488. Next base: position 39,116 of record JAZUDP010000093.1, on the reverse strand, counting down.
AGCAGAACGCCGTCGCTCTTTGCGACCTTGTCCTGCAGCTCTTTAACAAGCTTTTCCTTGCCCTTGATAACGCTGTATTTGGGAGCGAAATCGTTCTTGACATCTACGCTCAGTCTCGCGGCGGGCAGGTCGCGTACATGACCCATTGAAGCCGTAACCTCATAGCCCGAACCGAGATATTTTTTAATCGTCTTAACCTTTGTGGGTGACTCAACAATAATCAGCTTTGACATAATCAATCATCCTAATTTCAGTTTATATAGTTTGCCTGCCTGAAGCTCGACAAGGTCGAACAACTCAAGCTCGGTCATCGCGGAGGAAAAAGCGCCTGCGCTGAGACCTGTTTTTAAAATCAGCTCGTCCGCCTGCATTTCGGCTCTGTCAAACGCGCGGTAAATTCTGCGCGCATCCTCTGTAAGAAGCGGAGGCTCGGGGAATTTTATGAATTTCACCTCGCCCTTTTCCTTCTTCTGAGGATTGTCATCCACTGCCGTCTTTGCCGGAGGGTCGCTGTAGGTTTTCATTGTCAGTGTTTTTTCAATCTTTTCGATATCCAGCAGCTCAGGATATCTGAGCGCATATTCCTCAAGCACATCCATTGCGTTGAAGACAGGCTTTGCGCCGTCGCTTATCAGCCTGTTTGTTCCCGTAAATCCGCTTGACATTATATCGCCCGGAACGGCGTAAACATCTCTGCCCTGCTCAAGCGCATAGTTTGCGGTTATAAGCGAGCCGCTTCTTTCGCTTGCCTCGATAACCACCGTACCGTAACACAGTCCCGAAATAATTCGGTTCCTTATCGGGAAGCTTGCCCTGCTTGCCTGAGTGTACGGCGGAAACTCCGTCAGCAGAAGTCCGTTCTTTGAGATATCGTTTCTCAGAGCTTCGTTTGCCGCAAGATAATTTGTGCCGAAGCCGCTGCCGAGAACAGCAACGGTTTTGCCGCCTGCGTCAAGTGCGCCCATATGCGACGCGCTGTCAATTCCGAGTGCGCCGCCGCTGACAATCAGACCTCCCGAACGGGTAACCGACGCGGCAAGCGCCCTTGCGATACACGCGCTGTTGCGGCAGGGCTCGCGCGTGCCGACCATCGCTATTGTAATTCTGTTTTTCAAACAGTCCAAGTCTCCGCTTGCGTAAAGCACAAGAGGGAAGTTAGGCAGCTTGAAAAGCACAGACGGATATTTTCCGTCATCGGGCGTAACTGTTTTCCACCCGTTTTCATTGCAGACATCAATAATTTTCTGTGCCGCGGAAAGGTCTTTATTCCCGAGCTTCTGTATCTGCTTCGGTGTGAAAATTCCCGAGATTTTCCACTCGTATTCGCCTGCAAAATAAAGCTTTTTTGCGTCGCCGAAATACGAAACAATTTCATCCGTTTTAATTGAGCAGCTTATTCCGAGTACATGCTGAAGCCATATCCAGTAGATTTTTCCGTTCATCTGCGTTTCATCTCCCAGATAAGAATTGCCGCCGCGGTGGAGGCGTTGAGCGATTCCGCTCTGCCGCCCATCGGAATAGTAACCCTGTGAGTGCAGGCCGCCATTGTTTCCCCGGTTATTCCGCTGCCCTCGTTGCCGACAACACAGCACACGCCGCCGTCCATTGAAATGTCGGTTATCGGAACGCTGTCCTTTCTCGGCGTTGAGGCAAGAGTCATTATACCGGCTTTATTGAGCTTTTCAATAAGCCCGGCGGCCGACGGACAGGAAACGATGTTCAGTCTGAGAGCGGAACCCATTGAAGCGCGCAGTGCCTTCGGGTTATAGATATCACACCCGCCGCAGACGAACATTCCGTCAATTCCGAGCGCTTCGGCAACACGGCTGACTGCACCCAGATTGGACGGGTCCTGTACGTTTTCCAAAAGAATGTATTTCCCGTCGGAACGTATTTTATCCGTGTCTAAAGCTTTTTCGTTCTCCCTGCAGACACAGAAAATGCCCTGCGTATTCTGCGTATCCGAAAGCTTCTGAGCAAGCTCGTCGGTAATTATATAATTCTCCTCTGAACAGGCAATTATTTTTCCGGTCTGCGCGGAATACTTTTCCAACGCCTGAGAGGTGAAAAAAGAGCGGACAATCGGAACGGAATTTTCAGCCGCGTCACCGCAGAGACGCGCACCCTCAAGGAAGAAAAGGTGCTGCTCGCGGCGAAGCCTTGCACTGTCGCGGATGCCGGCAGCAGCCTTGATTTTTTCATTCGATTTTGCTGTCAGACGTTCCATTTTATGCTCCTCCGGACAAAAAATACTTACTTTTAAAAAGACAAATTCACGCCCCCACCTTTTAACAGGGGCGTGATGTAAGCCTTATTTAAGTGCTTCCTTAGCCTTCTCGGTAAGTGCTGTGAAAGCTGCGGGATCAGCGATAGCGATCTCTGAAAGCATCTTTCTGTTAAGCTCGATGCCTGCCTTCTTGAGTCCGTTCATGAATGTTGAATAGTTCATGCCGTTCATCTTGCAGCCTGCGGAAATTCTTGTAATCCAGAGGCGGCGGAAGTCACGCTTCTTCTGCTTACGTCCGACATATGCATACTGTCCGGACTTCATAACAGCCTGCTTAGCTGTCTTGAAAAGACTTGACTTTGAGCCGTAGTAGCCCTTAGCCATCTTCATTACTTTATTTCTTCTCTTACGAGTCATGGTAGCGCCTTTAATACGAGCCATGGTAAGTTACCTCCAATATAAATTTTAGTTTTAGTCCTGTCTTGCCTTATTATTTGTAAGGGATAAGACGCTTGATCTGCTTTACATTTGTTGTATCGGCAACAACTGTCTGGCGGAGACCTCTTTTACGCTTTGTAGTCTTCTTGTTAAGGATGTGAGACTTGTTAGCGTGTCCACGGATGGGCTTACCGTTTTTAGACATCTTAAAGCGCTTTTTTGCACCGCTGTGTGTTTTAATTTTAGGCATGGTTTTTTCCTCCTTTTAATTCTTGGATGATTTGGCTGCTAAGAACATCAGCATTGAACGGCCCTCGAGCTTCGGCTGCTTTTCAACAGTTCCGAACTCACTGCAAGCTTCTGCAAATTTGGTCATGGTTACCAAGCCGTTTTCAGGGTGTGCCATTTCACGGCCGCGGAATCTGATTGATACCTTGACTCTGTTGCCGCCCTTCAGGAACTTAATAGCCTGATTTGCCTTTGTTTCAAAGTCGTGTGTGTCGATGTTGAGCGACAGGCGCACTTCCTTGATTTCAATGACCTTCTGATTCTTCTTGGATTCCTTTTCACGCTTTGCCTGCTCGAAGCGATACTTGCCGAAGTCCATAATTTTGCATACAGGCGGTTTTGCCTGCGGAGCAATTTTAACGAGGTCGGTGTTTCTCTCTTCTGCAAGATGCATTGCTTCCTCGATAGGCATTACGCCTAACTGAGTGCCGTCTGTGTCGATAACTCTGACTTCCTTGTCACGGATTTCTTCGTTTATCTGAGTTTCTTTCGTACTGATATTCAAGCACCTCCAAATGCTCAATAATAAATCAAAGCACGGATGGAACATAGACCCATCCGTGCATAAAATCATAATACGCGGGCATTTTCTGCCCCGAATATTGACCGCACGGACGTTACCGTTAAGGTGGGAACCGAACCATTCCACTTTGTTGTGAAAGTATTTTATCACCGGTCCGTGCATTTGTCAACACTTTTTTATTCTTTTTTCGGTTTTTATTTTCCGCAGCTGATTTTCGTCACGCCGATAAACGCTCCCGCGATTACCGCCTGCATAAGAATCACAAAAATTGCCGGCAGGTCCGCGATAACATTCAGTACGGAAAGAATGAGAATAATCGCGAAGCTCATTCCGATTCCTATGTATGTCATAAGATCGGTCATTCTGAACGTATGTCTCAGCATTGCCGCAGTGCAGAGGCTTTCCATAAACGTATAGGTTGAACCGTCATGCACGCACACGGCTCTCGTCGCAACCTTCGGACGCGCCTTGTACTTTTTGAAAACTCTTCCCGTTGACGAGCTGATTACCCTGATATTGTCAAGCCTCATATCATAGCAGATGGAAATCATGCGTTCCGTAACATTCGGGTCGCAGTTGCGCACAAGCACGCTCACTCCGCTTTCTCTCAGTTTTCTGAGATGCGGCGCAAGCTTCCTGTTCGGAGCATAGTCGACAACCATCATCGCCGCAAGCTTGTGGGCAATGGCAAGATATATGACCTCATGCCCTTTCATAAGATATCTGTCCTCGTCAACGCCTGCGGGAATTTCAACATTATGGTTGGTCATCATTGTTCTGTTGCCGAGAATAACCTTCTGGTTATAAATCCAGCCCGACACGCCCATTTTCTCCTCATAGCTGAAGGATTTGACTGTGGGCAGAATATCGCGGCGGTTGACAACCATCTGGTCAAAAACGCCCGTCAGCGGTCCGCCCGAGCGGATAACCATTGCCGCCGCGTAAAGCATGGCGTCGTCCATACGCACGTTTTTGAAATCCTTGAAGCCGACCATTGCGCACTCGTCTTTATCAAACAGGTCCCTGCTGTCGAGTATAACCGTATTGGTTCTGTAAAGCTCGTTTACCGCGTCCTGACCCGAAATCAGCAGACCTTCTCTGTTAATCCGTCTGTTTGTCCAGCGCAGCGGCAGCTGAACAAGCAGCGCGCCGTATGCCGGAACGCAAAGCGAAAACGTGATGGTAAGCGCGGAAAATCCGACCGCAAATTTTTTATTGATAACCCATGCGGCAATAAAATTGATTATGCCCATAAGACCGATAATCATAAACAGAAGCCGCGAGCGCTTGTCCGCCGAGGTTTCGCCCGTACACATTTCAATAAGGTGCGACGGGAAACGCGTCTTGCAGGAATACCTTATTCTCGGACTTTTTGACTGAGAATACTTTCCGAATTCCAGAATATCCTTGTCGTCGGTAATGCTTTCGATGCTGAAAAGCTTGTCCTTGTTGTCGCCCGTGCAGAATTCCATTGCGTCATATGTGCGGCAGTTTACAATATAATTGTTATACGCGCTCAGCATAAGCATTCCGACGCCCGCGCAAGCAAATACGCTGACGCTGTTTTTATCAAAGAAATAAAGCACCTGCATCAGAAGCGTCTGCACAAAGCAGAGTACGGCGGAAAAATAAATCATTGTATTAAGATTTATTCTTTTCTTTTTAAGAAGCTCAAGGCTTTCGAGAATATCCTGTCCCGAAACAATCACCGCCGCCGTAATAAGCACAAGGCTGAAAAAGATTGTCAGGAATCTGTCGCCGCCGACATAGGTCTTTGCCGATGCCGCTATTCCCATGATAACCGAGAGAACCGTAATTGCCGCCAGAGCGACGAATTTCTGCAGCGATTTCTTTTTCTGAGAATTGATATACCGCTGAACACGGCGCGCATCCTTTGTCTGCTCATATTCAACGCCGTCAAAGCTTCTGGTCTCTCTGCTGCGGCGCGGTCTGTCGTCGTGTGTATCGAAAAGCTCGCCAAGCTTTTCCTTTTCGCTTTCGGAGCCGTAGGGGTCGTCGTCATCGCCGAACAGAACAAAGTTATCTATTTTTTTCTTGCGCTTTTCAAAAAGCTCCTGCTCCGCCTTATCCTCATCAATCTCATCGGGGCTTTCCTCTTCCGTATCCTCAAAGCCGCTGAGAATAATCTGTCCGTCCTCCTGCGCCTCGCGGATTTTGCTCTGATGATTGTTCTTCATCTTCTCTATGGTGGGGATTTTCGCTTTCGGGTCATTGGCAAGCGCATCGTCGGCAGACATGATTATCGGTGCGCCCTCAAGATCCGCGTCCTCCTCGGAGGAGCTTTTTCTGATTACAAATCCCGGCTTTTCAATCAGCACCGTTTTTTCGTCATCGGAGGCCGTTTTTTCATCCTTTTCCTTTGGCGGGAATTCGGCAATTTTAATATCCTCGTCGTCTTCCCCGGTATTTTCCGAGCTTATATCGGAATCAAAATCGTCCTCGTCATCCTCAAAATCATCATCAAGTCCGTTTTCGTCCCTGCCGCCGGTGCGGAATGACTCGGTAAACTTTTTCATGTTTTTCTTAAGGCTTCCTCCGAGTGAAAGCAGCTTAAGCTTCGCGCTTCTGACGGCGGACTTCGCGTCAATTCCGCTTGCCTCCGAATTCATTATCTCTCTGATTTTCTCGTCGGAGCTTTCCTCATTCTCCGTCTTTTCCTCAGCGATGTCAGCCTTTTTGAAAATCCGCGTCGATTCGCGTCTGTTTTCCTCAATTTCGGGAATGATAATATCCTCATCCGGTACGTTTTCTTCTTCACCGGAAATTTCCTCTGTATCCTCCGCGGCTTCATTTTCCGCGATTTCATCTTCAACGGCATTATCTTCGGCAGCTTCAGCCTCGGCGTTCTGCTCTTCCTCCGCCTCTTCCTCATCATTTCCGCGGCGTGTGGCGTTCAGAAGCCTGTCAACATCCTCGCGTGACCACTGTCTGACAATTTCGTCATTTATATCCAGGTCCTTCGTTCTTTCGTGTATACGGTTCAGCAGCTCCTGAATTTCTTCGTTGGTAACGTCTGACAAATCGTTCACCCCTTTGCCTTTATACCCGCTCTCTGACGCGCGACCTCATACATAAGCACACCTGCCGCAACCGAAGCGTTAAGCGAGTTTATCTTCCCCTTCATGGGCATTGAAACGGTAAAATCGCATTTTTCTTTTACAAGGCGGCTGACGCCTCTGCCCTCCGAGCCGATAATAAGCCCGACACCGCCGTCGTAATCGACCGAACACCAGTCCTGTCCGTCCATGTCGGCGGCATAGAACCAGATTCCTTTTTCCTTAAGCTCGTCAATTGTCTGAGCAATATTCGAAACACGGGCAACCGGAACATATTCAACCGCTCCCGCCGATGCCTTGCCGACAGCATAGCTCAGTGAGGCGTTGCGTCTTTTGGGAATGATAATTCCGTGAACGCCCGTCGCCTCCGCCGTACGGATAATCGCGCCGAGATTGTGCGGGTCCTCAAGCTCGTCGCAGATTACAACAAAGGGCTTTTCGCCTCTCTCCTGCGCAAGAGCCAGGATATCGTCAACGCTTGCGTATTCATGGCTTGCCGCATAAGCCGCAACACCCTGATGCACTGCGCCGCCGCATATCTGGTCAAGCTTTCTGCGGTCCACTTCCTTTATAACAACCTGAAGCTCGCGGCATTTTGCAATTATCTGTCCTATTGAGCCGTTGCGTTCTCCCTTTGAAACAAGCAGAGTATCAATTTCTCTGCCGCTTCTGAGCGCTTCGCTTACTGCGTTTCTGCCGATAATCAGGTCTTCTCTTGTGTTTGAAACTTCATTTTCCATTTTTGTCACCGTAAAAACAAATTTTATCAATATATTATAGCATAGAACCCTATGAAATTACAATATATTTTTCAAGATGTCAAATTATACCCTTATGCGCCTTTTCGGAAACGACATGTTTTTTCCGTTCACAGTAATAAAATAGCTGATGAAAAATAAAAGCAGGGAGAATCAGCCATGGAAATTACTGAAATCAGAGAAAAAATAATAACAAAGGCAGAGGAAAAAGGGGCATTTGAAATGAAGCCCGCCGTAAAATGCATAATGTCCTTTATCGGAGGTCTGCTGCTGATGAATCCTTTTGTTCTCGGTAAGCTTTCACCGTTTGCGCTCTCGCTTATATGCACTCTCAGCGGAGGACTTTATGCGCCTGCGGGGGCAGGCGGAATAATCGGTTCATTCCTGTTTTTCAGCGGAACCGACACGGTAAAATACGCCGCCGTCATTCTTTTTTCCATTCTTCTGAAAAGCGCGGCGGCACGGCTTTTTGACACCGGGGACAAGCCTTATACCGACTGCATCACCGCGTTTGCGGGCATGTTTTTTGTTGAAAGCGCAGTGATGCTTGCGACGGGCTTTGACGGAGAGGAATTTCTCGGAATCGCGTATGAATCCCTGCTTGCCGCAGGAGGCGCGTTTATATTCAGAAAAGCCGCGCTTGCGGTATGGAGCAGTCAGGAGCCTTCGCGTTATACTACCGAGGAGACAATTTCAATCATTATGACCGCCGGAATAATGCTGATGCATTTTTACAGATATAAAATCGGCGGCATTTCACCCGTGGTTCTGATTTTCATCGCCGTCATACTTTCCGCCGCAAGAATAAAAAACGGCTGCGGCGGCGCACTGTGCGGAGCCTGCACAGGCTTTGCTCTCGGTCTGAGCGGAGAGGCGGGGTTCGTCTGTCTCGGTCTTGCTTTCGGAGGACTTATATGCGGCGAGCTGAACAGAAAAAGCCGCTTTTACGGTGCCGCGGGCTTTACTGTCTCGGTCTTTCTCTGCGCCGCGGCCGACGGCTCTTTACCGGCATATCTGACGGCCGCTGAAAGCATTGTCGTCTGCGCTCTGTTTCTTGTCATACCCGAAAAATATTTTGCTTTTCTCTGTGAAAAAATCAATTCTCCCGTTCCCGTTTACATAAGAACGGATGACAGCAAAAGGCTTGCGAGAAAGCTTAACGATGCGTCGGGGGCAATCACCCGCATTTCCGACTGCGTGACCTCAGTTCAGCATACGCTTAAGCCTGCCGCCGATGAACAGCTTAAAAGGGCTGTACGCAAAGCTTGGAACAGCGTATGCAGCCGATGCGAGCTGAACGAAAGCTGCCGTCCCGAGGTGAAAAATCCGACCGAGGAAACGGTTGAAAAGCTTGCCGCCGCTCTGCGGAACCGTGCGGAGCTTGACGAAACAAGATTCCCGAAAAACTTTTACGCTTCCTGCTACAGCTTCACGGAAATGCAGACGGCTGTAAGAGAAAAATATCTTGATTATACGGCTGACAAAAACGCGCAGGGACAGATTGAACAGGTTAACGGTCTGATGTCCGACCAGTTCAGAAGCATGGCCGACATTCTTCATGAGCTTGCATGTGAATTTGACGATGAAATCAGCGTTAACTCCGAGGCCGCCGACCGCTGTGCGGACGAGGCGCGCGAATCCGGTCTTGAGGTTATCCGGGCCGACAGCTATCTTGACCGCTTCGGACGGCTGTTTATTTCGCTTAACGTTCAGCCGCCGGATGAAAGCTTTAATGTTCTGAAATTTACCGAAAATCTTTCCGCTGCAACGGGAACTCAGCTTGATATGCCTGAGCTTGAGGAGCAGAGCGGTTCCGCCACGCTGAAATTCCGTCAGAAGCTCGTATACAGCGTCAGCGCGGGAGCATTCAGCCGTTCCGCGGAAAACGAACAGGTATGCGGCGATTATTACCGGAGCTTCTGCGACGAAAACGGCAGGTATATCGTCATTCTCAGTGACGGAATGGGAACGGGAAGCCGTGCGGCTATTGATTCGGCAATGACGGCCGAGCTGTTTTCACGGCTTATCAGAGCAGGTCTCGGCTTTGACTGCGCGCTTTCAATCTCGAACTCCGCCATGCTTGTCAAAAGCACCGATGAATCCCTTGCCACTCTTGACATTGTGTGCGTTGACCGTTATACGGGCAGAACCGAATTCATGAAGGCGGGCGCCGCCGCAACCTTTGTACGCCACAGAGGAAACGTTGCGCAGCTTGAGAGAGCTTCGCTGCCCGTAGGAATACTGCGTGATGTGAAATTTTCCAAAGCGGAGGCCTCGCTTGAAAAGGGAGATATCATTCTCATGGTTTCAGACGGCGTCCTCGGCGAAAACAGCGGCTGGATTCAGCAGGAGCTTAAGCTGTGGGAAAACAGCGATTCTCCGCAGAGTCTTGCGGAATTTATTGTCGAGTCCGCATGTGAACGCAAGCTTTCAAAGCACCGCGACGACATGACCGCCGTGGCAGTGTACATAGATTGAATAACAGTCTATGCAAGCTGTTCATTTTCACAAACAAAAACGGTGCTGATTTCCGTCAGCACCGCTTAATTTATATTCTGTTTAAAAAGCTAAGTATTCTCTGCTTATAATCGGGAGCCTCATCGTAAACCGCGTGACCGTAGCGGTCATACATATACAGCTCGCATCCAAGCTTTCCGGCAAGCTCGACCGAAGCCTGTCCCGAAAGCGCTTTATCGTTTTCAGCACCGATAACAAACGCGGGACATTTAATCTTTTCAAGCTCGCCGTACGAATCAAACTCAATGCATGCCTTTGCGAAAATCACAAAATCATCGCACTCCTCCGCCGTACCCTGATTTTCAAGAACAGGCATGGCGTCGGCGCACTGCTCCAGAAGCTCATCGGAATAAATCGTCTCGAAAAACGAATGATTCAGCTTCCGGACCTCATGCTTTTCCGCAAGAGAAATCCATTTTTCAAAAAGCTCCTCCGTTTTTTTGCCCGACCGCGCACAGGTCGAGGCAAGAATAACGCTGTGAACAAGCTCAGGATTGTCAATCGCCATGTACTGCGCTATCATGCCGCCCTGCGAGGCACCGAAAATATCCGCGCTTTCAATTCCGATATGCTTCATAACCGCAGCCGTATCCGCCGCCATTTCACGCACCGAATAGCCGTTCTTCACATTTTTTCTGCGGTCAAAGGTATAAACCGTATACTCTTCTGCAAAGTCCTTGTAAGCGCCCTTTATCGCTTCGGCGGAAAGCATTACGCTTCTCAGGCTCAGTCCGGGAATAATCACAAAGACCTTTCCGCCCGTGCCGAACGTGAAATAATCCATTTCGATATCGTTGACTTTTGCAGTCATAATCTCCATAAGCTCACCTGTTTATTTCTTCAGCCTTGTTTCAAAGCAGAGCCAGCCGCAGCTTTCGTGCCTGCCGACAACCTCAAAGCCGTATTTTTCAAACGCGGCAAGAACATCGTTTTCACGGGTATCAATGATTCCCGATGTGATGTAAATTCCGTCCTCCTTAAGGAACTGTCCGACATTCTCCGTAAACATTACAATGATATCGGCAACGATATTGGCAACAACAACATCGTATTTTCCCGTAACCCTGTCGGTAAGATTGCCCTCAAGCACTCTGAACTGAGGCTCGGTGAAGTCGTTCATTTCGCCGTTTTCCTTAGCCGTCTTGACCGCAAGAGCGTCAATGTCAACGCCTGTCGCATTCTTTGCGCCGAGAAGCAGACCCGCAATGCCGAGTATGCCGCTTCCGCAGCCGATGTCGAGAATTTCCGTGTCGGGAGTTATGTGATTTTCAAGCGTTTCAAGACAGAGTCTTGTTGTATCGTGACCGCCGCTGCCGAAGGCAAGACCGGGCTCGATATTCAGCACCGCTCTGCCGTCCGCGTCGTAGTCATCCTCCCATACGGGACGGATAAGCAGTTTGTTTCCGACAGGCATAGGCTTGAAATATTCCTTCCAGTTATTCTCCCAGTCCTGATTTCTGCAAACGCTCATGTCGATTTCATGCTTTATTCCCTCGGCGTTGTAGCGCTCGGAAAGAAAAGCAACCGCCTCGGCGGGATTCTCCTCGGGAGAAATGTAAATATGAACAGCCGCCCTGCTTCTGTCCTTTTTCAGCAGCTCCTCGTCAATGAGGTCGATGTGAGCAATTTCCCACGCCGCCTGTTCAAGGTCGCTGTAATCCTCAATATAAATGCCGTAGGGAACAACCATCTGTGCAATGTCGCCCGCCTTATCGACATCCTTGGTGTCAATATTTATTTTTACTTCTGTCCAGTCCATAATTTACCTCATTAAAAGAATTTTCTCTTTATAACAAATCCGCCTTAGGCAATGTTTCCGTAAGTCCGTGATTGTAAAGCTTTCTGTTTTCAAGCGCCCACTGACGCGGTGTGAACTCCCCTGCCTGAACCTCGGAAACCGCCTGAGTAATCTCATAGATTCTTGCGTCCATAAGGTCAAGCTGTGAAAGAATTTCAGCCTCAAGGAACATCGGTCTTACCGCGGCGCCGAATTCGGGCTCGCCGTGGTGGGAAATAATCATATGCTCAATAAGAGTAAGCAGCTCCTTGTCAATTCCGAGTTCGTCGCCGACGCGCTCAATATTCATCGCGCCTCTGACAAGGTGACCGATAAGCGTACCCTCAACGGTGTAACCCGAAACAACGCCCGCCTCGGAAACATCAAACTCCCGGAGCTTTGCAATATCGTGAAGAATAACGCCCGAATAAAGCAGCTCCTTTTCCACGCTCGGATAAACCGCAGCCACAGCCTGCGCAAGACGCAGAATTGAAAGCGTATGATAAAGCAGTCCGCCGCGGATAGCATGATGAAGCTTGAATGCCGCGGGCCAGTAAAGAAGCTTTTCCTTGTTCTGTTCAAGCACCGTCAGAACAAGACGCTTAAGCTGAGCGTTTTCAAACTTATTGACCTCGTCAAACAGCTCGTCATACATCGCTTCGCCGGAATAATCCGCGCTCGGAATAAAGTCCTCCATTCTTACGCCGTCAGACTCAATAACTCCGCGTACACGGTCAATGCGAAGCTGCTGTGCGTCATTGAACATTGAAACCGTTCCTCTTATTTTTACGACAACATTGGGCTGTACGCAGTGGTGCAGGTTCTCCTTGTAATCCCAGAGCTTTGCTCCGATTTCGCCCGACGAATCCGTAAGAATAAGGTCAAGAAAGGGTACGCCCTTCGCCGTCTTTTTGACCTCCATATTTTTAACAAAGCAGAAGCCCTCAACGGTTCCGTTGTTGTTTATCTCAGTAAAATTCAATGCAATCCCCCGCAATCAGTCATAATAGAGATATTATACCACATATATAATATAATTAAAAGATTTTTTCTTGCAAAAGCCCTTGCCGTATGATAAAATTTTATTCGGAAAATGTTTATTTATGGCAGAGAGGTAGACAAAATGAGCAGAAAAAAGAACCATTTTTTTGCAATGCTTTCAAGAATGAAATATATCAACCGCTGGGCGCTTATGCGCAACACTCATACCGAAAACATCAGCGAGCATTCGCTTGAGGTCGCTATGACAGCGCATTCCCTTGCCGTTATCCGCAACAAGCGCTTCGGCGGAAACGTAAACGCGGAAAGGGCGGCGCTGCTCGGAATTTATCACGACGCGCCCGAAATCATCACAGGCGACATGCCCACTCCCGTTAAATATTACAGCAGTCAGATACACGAAGCGTTCAACCTTGTTGAGGACGACGCCTGCAACGCTCTTGTGGGTATGCTGCCCGAGGATATGCAGGACGAATACAGACCGTTTTTCTTCAAGCAGGAGGAGGACGAAGAGCTGTGGAAGCTTGTAAAGGCGGCGGACAAAATATGCGCGTATACAAAGTGCATTGAGGAGGCTAAGGCGGGCAACAGAGATTTTGACAAAGCGGCAAAAACAAATCTGAAATCGCTCAGTGAAATCGATATGCCTGAGGTAAAGTGCTTTATGGAGGAATTCCTCCCGAGCTTCAGCCTCACCCTTGACGAAATGAACTGACATTACAAAACATTATTTAACCATTAGCTTTTATTTATTGACAAATACTGTATATATTATATATAATAAATCAATAATCTTCACGGAACGAGGTAGTTATATGAGCAAGTACACAAAGGAAGATATCCTGAGAATGGCAGCGGAGCAGAACGTAAGATTTGTACGTCTGCAGTTCACCGATATTCTCGGATGCATGAAAAATGTCGCCATAACCGTTTCTCAGCTTGAAAAGGCTCTGAACAACGACTGTATGGCTGACGGTTCTTCAATCGAGGGCTTCGTAAGAATTGAGGAGTCCGACATGTACCTTTACCCCGACTACGATTCCTTCGTCGTTCTTCCGTGGGATCACCAGTCAACAGGCACAACAGCACGGCTTATCTGCGATGTTTACAGCGCAGACAGAACTCCGTTTGCGGGCGACCCGAGAAACGTACTCAAGCGCGCCATCAAAAAGGCTGACGAAATGGGCTACAGCTTCAATGTCGGCCCCGAGCTTGAATTCTTCCTTTTCCATACCGACGAGGAAGGCAGACCCACAACAAAAACTCACGACAAGGCAAGCTATTTTGACCTTGACAACATTGACCTCGGCGGTGACTGCCGCCGCGATATGTGCATTGCTCTTGAGGATATGGGCTTTGAAATCGAAGCTTCACACCACGAGTGCGCAGAGGGTCAGCACGAAATCGACTTCAAATACGGCGATGTTCTTTCCGTTGCGGATAAAGTAATGACATTCAAATATGTTGTTAAAAAATACGCTCAGAAGCGCGGACTTTACGCCACCTTCCTTCCCAAGCCCATTCAGGGTATTGCAGGCTCCGGCATGCACACAAACATGTCCCTTTTCGACAAGCAGGGCAACAATGTTTTCTGCGACCCGAACGGTCAGTACGGACTTTCCGAAACAGCTCTCCAGTTCATCGCGGGCATCATGAAGCACATAAAAGCAACAACGGCCATCAACAATCCGCTTGTCAACTCATACAAGCGTCTTGTCCCCGGCTATGAGGCTCCCGTTTATATCGCATGGTCGGCCTCCAACCGCTCGGTTCTCGTCCGTGTTCCCGCCGCAAGAGGCAAGGGCACAAGAGTTGAACTCCGCAGTGCAGACCCCGCATGCAACCCGTATCTTGAAATGGCGCTCTGCCTGCTTGCAGGTCTTGACGGCATTGAGAAGAAGCTTACTCCTCCCCCGTCAACAGTCAAGAACATTTTTGACATGACTCCCGCAGAGCGTAAGGCGGACGGAATTGAATCGCTGCCCGGAACGCTTGAGGAAGCAGTCAACGAGCTTGAAAACAGCGAATTCATCAGAGAGGCCCTCGGCGAGCATGTTTTCTCAAAGTTCATCGAGGCAAAGAGAAAAGAGTGGGACGGCTACCGCACAAGCGTTTCACAGTGGGAGCTTGACACATATCTCGGCAAGTATTAAAAATTACACGGTACTGATTGGTTCAGTACCGTGTTTTTTTACTGTCCGTATCCGTTCATATTCTGATTCTGATTCGGATTCTGATTCATGCCGGGGTTCATATTGGGATTCATATTGGGATTTGCATTCATATTCGGATTGTATGTAACAAGAGGCGTTTTGATTTCAACATTTCCGAGCAGGCAGTATGCCTCAACATAAACCGTTAACTGATTGGCGGGATTGTTCTGAACAGGATTTGTAACGCCGCCGAAAAGAGCATGCGAAATGACCTCAATATTCACTCCGTTCGGAACTGTGATATTCACCGTGCCGACAACATTCTTTACGTTAATAAGTACGTTCCTGTCAAAAACAGCCTCCGAAATATCGCCGTCAATTCTGCCTGCAACAGCAACATAACCCGCACCGTTGAAAATCTGTTTTGCACATGTATCATTCTTCGTTGAGAAGCACGCAGTGCAGTGTCTGAAGCCTGTTACGTTTCTCATGCTTTTAAGCAGCTGGTTCTTCTTCTTGTCGAATGCGCCGCCGAAAATAAGCTCGAGACCTATAATGATAATAACAATCGGGATAATCAGCTTTGCAAGCATTCTGAAATTGATAAATCCGCGGCAGCCGAGCAGCAGGAAAAGTCCCACAGTCAGACCGATAACCGCACCTGTTTTGTCCTTGTCGGTAAACATGCCGATTGCCGACGGAACGATGATAAGAAGCGTCCACCAGCCCTTGAAGAACAGATTGATGTCGGTTATTCCCATTGCGTTCAGTGCGAATACCGCGCCGAGGGTAACAAGCACAATACCCCACAGAATTTTTGTAACCTGTTTCAAATTTTATTTCCTCCTTAAAAGCCGAAGGCTGTTAACCTTCGGCTTGATTACTGATTAGAATGAGAATACGTTTGTGCAGAGCCATTTGCCCGAAATGTCAACATTGAGGGTCTGACCCATGCCGGTACCCGAAGCGTTGTCAACGGTAAGAGGCATAACAACATAAGTCTTTACAACTCTGCCCTGACCGTCTATCTGCGCCTGAAGCGTTGTACCCGGATAATAGAACTGAGCGGATGTAATCTGTCCGATACCGCCGAGGTCGATTTCCGTGAAATCAAGCGGGAATGTGCATGATGCGTTGTAAGGCGGCTTGGTTCTGAAATCGCAGCGTTCCTCTTTAAGAGTAAAGTTTATAACATAGCCTGCGCCGCTCTTTGCGATATTACCTGAGCGCACGCCTGCGGATGTAAGGTTGGTCGGAAGAATGAATCTTTCACGGGCGTCAACAACAACATTGCCGCTTGTATAGCTCTTCTTCTTTGTTCCGCCCTTTGCCGCGTTGCTTGCAACAACCTTATTTGCAAGGCCCTGAATACCTGTTGCGGGTTTGCCGTTAAGAAGCATTTCGCCGAGCTGTACATCGATAACCTCAGTCTTTGTTACGTTGAACTTCGGCTGAGAATATGTTTTTCTGAGAGCCGTATTATAATAATTGATAAGCTGAGCGGTATTGAAGCTGAGCGGGTCTGACGAATTTGCCGCCGCGCCCGAATTTCCGCCTGCAGTGCCTCCGGAGGTATTTCCTCCCGATACGGGAGTATTGTTCGGAACAGCCGTCTGCTGACTGTCGCTCTGTACGGGTGCTCCTGTGTTATCCGCCGCAGGTGTATCGGTCTGCTGACCGCTTACATTTCCGCCGCTCTGCGGAGTATAGGTCTGCTGTCCGGCGTTAATACCGGCTGACTGCTGATTATCCGCAGCGGGAGCCGCATTTCCTGCCGCATTGTCAACAATGCCGTTTGCGGCTGAGCATGCTATTACAAAGCAGAGAAGTCCTGCAAGCGTAGTGAAAAATATCTTATTCGTTCTTTTGTTTGTCTTCTCTTTAGGTTTCTTTTCCTTACTCATATTTACACTCCTCGAAAAATGTATACCCATTCTATCATATCATTTTATTTAAATCTACACTTTTTAAAAAATTTAACAATTATTTTATATTAGTGTAACTTACGGTTGTCCTTGACATACCCGTAACCGAAGAACCTTCAAGCTGTACAAGCTTAACGCCGCCGAGCGAGAAATTCTCCGTAAAGCTCAGAGTCAGACTTTTGAGGGCGCTGTTCATGGAATTAAGCGTAACCTTAACCTCAATATCCGAAACAGATACGTTTACCGAACCGGCGGATGAGCTGAATTCGCTCAGGCTGTTTTTTACTTTTTCAGCTCCGACATACTCGGTTGTAAGCCTGTGAATCTGACCGCTTTTTCCCGACGGGTTGCTTTCGTTCGGGAACTTAACCGTAAGAATGACATCGCCGCCGTTCTGTTTTACATCTGTCATAGTAATATCAGCCGCCGTAAATCCGCTCTTCATGGAATTCTCCGAAAAGCTTTCCTGCCCCGTCTGATAATCGTAATCGTTTGATATATCCTTTTCTCCGAAAACAGACCTGAACGCAGCGGCTGCGTTGGACGCCGCCGAAAGGCTGCCCACGCTGACATTGCTGACGGTGCATTTAACGCTCTTGGTATAGCTGTAGCAATAAAGGTCAAAGAAGTCCAGCGCCGCGTTGAACATTGAAATCCGGTCTTCATTTGATGCCGGCAAATCAACGATTTTGACTGTTTCCGATGTCGTGGCTCTGGTTAATTCAGTTGTTGCCGCCGTGGTTGTTACGGCTTCCTCATTTCTGTTTTTTTTGCACGCGGAAAATGAAAGAACCGAAAAAATCAGAACAGCGGACATAAATATACAAAATTTCTTTTTCATTAAAAACCACCGTAATAAGATTAACCTATTACGGTGATTTTGTCAAGTAACCGCAGAGCTTAACGCTTCCGCCTGTTCAGGTATTGTCTCTGCTTATCGGATGGCGGAAAAGAAGCCTTGAAATCGCCTTTCCGTTAAACGGAATAAGCGGATAAAGATATCCTCTGCCCGACACGGTTTTTGTGAACGCCATAACAAGTATTACGATTATCAGCCCCGCGAAAAAGCCTTTAACTCTTAATGCCGCCGTCATAACAAGTATGAAAATTCTTGACAGCTTGAAGGCGTATCCAAGCTCAAAGCTCGGCTGTGCGAAATTGGCAATTGCCGCGAATGCCATAAGAAGCACGACCTCCGACGAAAAAAGCTTCGCGCTGACGGCAAGGTCTCCGAGTACAAGCGCGCCGATTACGCTGAACGAATTGCTTAAGGAGTTGGGCGTGTTCAGCGACGCAAGCTTGAGCGTATCAATAACCATTTCTATTATAAGCAGCTGTGCGATTATCGGAACGGTATAGTATTCCTTTACGGTTATGCACTCGAGCCACGGCGGAATAAGCGACGGATTGCTGATAAGCAGATACCAGACAGGCGAAAGCAGAAGCGCAAGTCCGAAAATAACCGCGCGAATAAGCCGCAGATAAGTTCCTACAACGGGCGGGAAATAGTAATCGTTGGTGTCCTGCAGAAATTCAAAAAAGCTTGTCGGGATTATCATTGCGGCAGGCGAATTGTCAACAATAACAATAACGCTGCCCTCGGCAATTGAAGCCGCCGCCGCGTCGGGACGCTCAGTATAACGCACCTTCGGGAAAGGATTGAAGTGCTGCTTTCTGACAAGACATTCAATCAGACTTTCCTGACTCATGTTCAGCGTATTGACATCAATTCCGTTTATCCTGTCCTTCAGACTTTTAAGCAGCTTTTTGTCGGCTCTGCATTCAAGATAACAGACGGCGATATCCGTCCTTGACCGCCTGCCCGCTTCAAGCGTTTCGATTATCAGGTCACGGTCGCGGATGCGTCTGCGTATAAGCGCCGTATTGACAAGCAGCGACTCCACAAAGCCGTCGTGCGCACCGCGGAGAACCTTATCGTTGTCAGGCTCCTCAACCGAGCGTTTGGGATAACAGCGGGTCTTGACAAGAAAGCAGGTGGGAAAGCCGTCAACAATCATCAGAATTGCGCCCGAATAAACCACCTTTGCAGCCGTGTCGATATCGTCGCTGATTTCAAGCTCAATGTAGGAAATCACCGACTGAACAAAATCCTCGGCGCTCATTCCCTTTTTTATTTCCTTCGGAGAACTCATCATAAAATTCATAACGTGTTCAGATGTTTCGCTGTTAATAAACCCGTCAATGAAATACATCTTTGCTTCCCTGCCGGCAACATGGAATTTTGTATTCACAACATCAAAATTTCTGTCAACTCTGAAATAACCGTCAAGCAGCCTTTCGTTATCATAAAAATTATCCGAAAACAATACTTTTTCGCTCATAACGCACCTCATAAAGCTTTATGAAAATATTATTTTCGGATTAATCCGTTATATTCTTAACAGATTATTTATAGGTATTATACATCTCAACAATTGCGTTCCATGTCAGCGGTCCGACCTGTCCGTTTGCCGTAAGACCGTTTATACGCTGAATTTCCCTGACGGCTCCCGCCGTTTTTTCTCCGTAGTCGCCGTCAGCCGTCACGCGCGGAACAGACGGAACCTTTGCGGCAATAACATTTATATATGTCTGCAGCTGCCGCACAACGCCGCCTTTCGCGCCCGTTGTGATTATATAGCCCGGATAAATAAGATTCTGATAGGTTTTGTACTGCGGCGGCAGGGAATTCACAACCCCTTCGTAGGCATTCTGCAGTCTGTTCCATGTTCCTCTGCCCACTATACCGTCAGCCGTCAGCCCGTAAACGCGCTGAAATGTCAGAACCGCGTCGTATGTCTCCTGTCCGAAAATTCCGTCAACGTTTATCTGCGGCAGCTTCGGATTGAAAAAGCCGAGGAAATTAAGGTAATACTGCAATATCTGAACATATCTGCCCCTGTCCCCTCTTTTCAGCACCTGAGGGAACCGTCTTTCCGCCTCGCTTATCGAAATGCCCTCGGAATAAAGCTCCGACAGTCCCTTGATGCCGTTGTAGATATACTTGATTTTATACCATGTCTGCTTTCCGACAATCCCGTCGGGCGTAAGGTTGAAAATGCGCTGGAACTGCCTTACCGCGTTCTGCGTTGATGCCTCAAAAACTCCCGATGTATCCGTAATTTTCGGAATTGACGGATAATTGAGTCCTATCCGGTTAAGCTGCCGCTGTATTTCCCTTACCTCTTCGTTTGACGAACCGAGTCTGAGCGGTGTGCCGGGATAAGATTCAACATTTGACCTTACGGGCGCGTCCTTGACAATATTTATATTATTCCCGTAATAGTTCTGCAGAATTCTGTAGGGCGTGTAGCCTCTGTTTGCAAGAGTTACCGTACCCCACTGCGAAAGTCCCTCGCAGGAATTGGCGCAGTACTGTGTAAAATAAGGCTGAACCTGTCCCTGCTTTACAACGTAATCGTTGAAAATTTCATCAACAATGCGGCTGATATTTTCAAAAATATCTCTGCCCTGAACATAGGACTGATCATACTGCGTGGAATTTGTTATATCAAAATCATAGCCTCTTGAACGGTAGTACTCAGTATAGACCCTGTTGAGTGCGTATGAAATCTGAGCGTAAATATTGGCTCTGATTGCGTTTTCGGGCCATGTCGGATAAATCTCGCTCGACGCGACATTTTTAATGTAATCGGGAAACGGAACCCTTACGTTCCTTGCGTTCGACGACGGTCTGCCGAGGTGAACGGTGATATACTCGGGAATATACGGTGTGCCTGTCGCCATTCTCACACACCTCCGAATACCGTTTCGGACGGCTCGTTTCCGCTCTGTGTAAGCGGGACAAGCTTCACGGGCTGTATTGACCTTACCGAATCAAAAACAGCTATGTTCTCATACTCTGCCGCCGCATAATCCGGGTGGGTGACCCTTATTCTGTACAGCGCAAACGGCTCCTCGGTATTATCCTCATCAAGCGACAGACTCTTGTCGGGCGCAGGAAGAACGATGTTGTCCGCTATACCGTCAGCGTCAGTTGCTCCGCTGAAAAGCTCCCTGCCTCCGGTCAGAAACGGCACCTCCACCGTCACCCTTGCTCCGCTTACGGGAAAGCTTCTGTCAGCGGCAAAAACCTGTACTCTCAGCGTTCCCCTCGACCCGTTTCTCATTTCAAAGTCAATATTGTCCGTGTACGGGCGGACTGTGATTTCATCTTCAATGCTGCTTTCGTACTGCCTTTCCTTTTCCGCCGGAGCGTTTATGCCGGATTCGCAGTCCCTGCAGTTATCCTCTGCGGGACGGGCGGCAGCAGCCGCGGCCTCCCTGTAAATTTCATCACGGGCAGGATTCTGCTTTGAAAACTCAAGCAGCTCATGCCTGTATTTTTCAATCATATCATCTAAGCTGTGCATAAAAAATACCTCCTTCGCTTTTATACTATGCGAAGGAGGTCTGTACTGTTATTTATTTTTTCTTCTGAGCTTTTTCTCCGTAACCGTAGCCGTAGCCGTACTTGCCGTAGCCGTATTTACCGTAACCGTACTTGCCGTAGCCGTACTTGCCGTAGCCGTACTTGCCGTAACCGTATCTGCCGTACCTGCCGTATTTGCCGTATCTGCCACCTCTGCGTGTTCTTATCGTGGCGTTTGTATCTCCGTTGAATACACAGCCGACAATCTCGGCGCCGTTCTGGTCTATGTCTTCTACAGACATTCTGATTTTTGCAAACGGAGCGAAATCCTCACGAACAACCATGATAGCCGCATCGGCAAATCCGGAAATAATCGAAGCATCCGTAACAACGCTGGCGGGCGCCGTATCGATAATGATGTAGTCAAACTCCTTGCGGAGGCTGTTGATGATATCCTCGGTAACCTTCATTGAAAGAAGCTCTGAGGGATTGCTTGTCGGCTTCTGGTCGGCAAGAATATAAAGATTGAAGTTCTGGATAAGCTTTATCGCTCTTTCAAGCTCGGCCTCACCCTTTATAACATCAATAAATCCGACATCAATCTCAGGTATTGCGAGAATCTTTGCGATTGAGGGATTTCGGAAGTCTGCGTCAACAAGAAGAACACGTTTTCCGTTTTCCGCAAGTGAAAGCGCAATATTCGTGGAAACGGTTGTCTTTCCTTCGTTTTCACACGCACTTGTGACAAGATAAACCTTGTGACCGTTTTTTGCCGAATTGTTCTCAATCTTAGTTCTGATGGCCTTATAGGTTTCAATGAAAGAGAAGCCTGTTTTTCTGTCAACAACAAGCAGTCCCTTTGACGCCTTGTTTTTATTCTCGACAAACTGAACTGAGGCAAGGACGGGAACACCGAGCTTTTCGCTGAGTTCGTCGCCGCTCTTGATTGTATCCTTGATGATAAACTTGATAAGCTCAAGCGCGCAGAGAACTATCGCAACAACAAGTGCGCTGATAACCGCAATAATAAACGGCTGACGGTTAGCGTTGGGCGAGGTTGCCTTTATAGGCTCATCGCAGACTGTAAGCAAAGCATGCGGGTATACCTTATCAATAACATCGTCATATGTTTCCACAACAAGCTTTGCGATATCGTATGAATACTCCGGATTTCCGGTTTTAACCTTCATCTGAATAACATTTGTACCCGAAACAACCTCAACAACAATACTGCTGTTGATAAGACCGTAAGAATATTTTTCTCCGCTTGCCTCGCGGACCGCCGTCTTGAGCGTACGGCTTGAAAGAATACGCTTGAAGGTCTGTGACATATTAATCTGCGCGGAAATTTCGGAGCTGCTTGCAAAATCGTCGTCCGTGACAGTATTGACAATAAATGTAATGTCGGAGGTGTATTCCTTCTTGCTTGTAGCCTTTCCGATTATTCCCCCGATAAGTCCGATAACAACGGCCACTATTACAATAAGCCACAGTTTTCTTGACAGATCAAGCAGAAAGCCCACAATATTAAATTCAAAGCCTTTTTTTGATGTGCTTTCAATATCGTTCATTTTTATTCCTCCAGTTCATTTATATTATTCTCAATATAGCTGTATTTTCTTCCGTCGCTTTCACCGACATAGGTTGCCGTAAACGCAAACGCCAGAATAATCTGCGTGGTCTTTGTATACTCCGTTACAATACCCCATTCAAGCACCAGCAGCATCGCCATAAAGGTAAGATACATTATCGCTATACGGCTTTTATTGACAAAAAAGTTTTTAATAAGCTTGATGATAACAAAAACATAAAATGAATAGTAAAGTACAAATCCGACTATACCGAGTTCGCTGAGAATCTGCCAGTAATTATTATGGCTGTAAACTTTTTTCATTCCGTAATCCCAGTCAATCAGCTTTGCGAAGTTAGCCATGCCTTTACCGAAAATCGGCGACTGCCGGAACATATCCTGCGCTACGGTTATATAAGAGTTTCTCTTTGATATACTGCTGTCGGTCTTAAGCGTATCCTCTGAGAAATAATTCATCATGGAATTGAACCGGCGTCCGATAACACTGTACAGATGGTCGTCTGTCATAATCAGATAGATAACCGTAACCATTGCCAGCAGCATAAGCAGAATCTGAAAGGCCTTGTATTTTTTGCGTGTTGTCAGCAGCATCATTACAAGCGGAGCAACAATAGCGGAAACCGTTGATTTTCTTGAGCTTGAAACAATAACAACAATCAGAAAAACAATAACAAGAATATAATACTCGGTTTTTCCTTTTACATACGCCTTATAAAACGACATCATTTCGGCGCATACCATCCAGAAGGCTATTTCGTTTGAGTTGAAGGAGCTGAAATTCGACCCGAAATTTCCCGAAAACCATTTTGAAACCGGCATGCTTGACAGCTCAAGAGCCGTAATTATCACCATTGAAAAAACAAACAGCGACATCAGTCTTTCAAGGTCCTCGGGGGTTTCAACATAAATCGTTATCGCTGTGGTAATCGCAAGAACAACAAGCATTTTAAAAACAAGCTTCATTATGTCATATGACAGATACGAGGACCAGAAGCACGACAGTCCGTTATACATAATAAATATGAGAAACCAGACAGAATTATAAGGAATAACTATTTTTCTCTCTCTTCGGTCTACCCAGATAAAAACCGCGGCAACCAGAGTAAGCAGTCCTGTAACGGTTGCAACTCGTTTTACATCATAGAAAACAAAAATTGAAACCAGGTTCACAACAAAGCACAAATCAAAGAAAAGCTTTGACCGTTCATTGCCTTCATATGATACTTTCAGGATGCCGTTTTTTAAAGATACCATAATCCATCTCCATAAACAAGCAGTCAGTTACTTTATATTTTCGGCAAATTCCAGATAGTTTTTGCCTGCGTTAAAATTCTCTTCCCAGTAAAGCCGGGCATTTTCCTTTATCTTTTTGCGTTCCGGTTCGTCAAAACCGGCAAACCTCTTTATTTCAAAGGCAAGCTCCTCGTCGGTAAAGTCGGGCTTAAGGATTCTTCCGTTATAATTGTTTTTTACTATTTCACAGACTCCGCCGACATCCGTCGCAAGTACGGGAACGCTGAACGAAATTGCCTCCATTATTGAAACGGGCAGTCCCTCGGTACTGCTGACATTGACAAAAAGGTCCACGCCGTTTTTTCTGTAGAAATCAAGAACATCTGTGTTGCATATATCTCCGAGGAACCTGACGCTCATAAAACCAAGCTTTTCGGCGGCAAGGCTCTTTATTTTTTCAAGCTCCGGACCGTCTCCGATATGAACCCATTCAAGGTTCTTTATACCCGCGTCCTTCAGCAGTGCGAGACTTGACACAACTCTGTCAACTCTTTTGAACGGAACTGTTCTTGAACAGGTGACAATGCGGAAGCCGTCACTGCTTCCGTGATTCAGACCTCCGTCCACCGTTCCGAGATAGGAGTGCTTTATCTTTCTTTCAAAAACCGGATAATTCTTCTTAAGGTGTTCCTCTCCGTTGCGTGAGCAAAGATACACCGTGTCAAATTTTTCAAGCAGATACGCTCTCATCGGAAGGTAATTCAACGAATTGACATTCTCATAAACATCATATCTGTGCGCACGCGAAACAAGCTTTATGCTGCTGCATTTGGGCTTAAGCGCTTCCTTTATCTTTGTACCTATCAGGGCGGCTACGAAGAACCAGTAGCTGTAAACCGTTATACTGTCATACTGAGAAAACTCATACCTGTCAAGCACGTTCATACAGAGTCTGAACTCTTTTTCGGCACGGGCGCAGAAATATTCAAGAAAAACCTTCTGCTTCAGCGTTTCAGCTTCCGTATCCAGGTCGGAATAATCAGAGCCCTTAACACAGTTTATCACGCCGTTAACAGCCGAACCAAGCCGTCTGATTTTCTTTTTCTGCGTTGCGACATTATAGCAGTCGGCGTTTTTCGGAGTAGCGCGCAGTTTTTTTGCGTCCTTGTCCAGATCAATCGCCAGAGTAATTATTTTATCAAAATGATGCTGGGTATACGGGATTTCGGACTCAAGAAAGGATTCCTGAGTCTGAAACGGGTATGAACTTGTAATAAGAATCAGACATCTTTTCAAGTTTAGCCCACCTGCACACAAACAAATTTAGACATATCCAATTAATTATAGCAGATATCCGGACAATTTACAACTGTTATTTACAAATCTCATAAATTACCTGAGTAAAAATTTCCGCCGCCGTCAGCAGGTCGGATACCGGCACAAATTCATCGGCGCCGTGCATGTTTGTCTGCAGGTCGCGGCTGATTGCGCCGAACGCGACGCCCGAATCAATATTATGAACATAAGTGCCGCCGCCCATGCTTATACATTCGCCCTTATCGCCGCTGTATTCCTCATAGGCCGAGAGAAGCGTCTGAACAAACGCTGAGTTTTCATCAACATAGTGCGGCTTGACCATATCTGTGTTTTCAATTTCAAAACCGTGCTTTTCAAGCTCCGATTTAATTACATCGGCGCAGTTTTCCTTTGTCGCGCTCATCGGAAGCCTTGAATCAAAACAGCCCTCAAAATGACTGCCGTCAAATTTCACAATATCAAGCGTCAGCGTAAGTCTGCCGAGCATGTCGCTCATATCCACGCCGAACGCCTCACCGTTCCACTTCCCGTGAGGGAACAGAGTATTAAGCGAAGCAATAAGCTTTGCTGTTTTTTTGTCAAAATCTATATCGGAAAGCATTTCAATAAGCGCGGTAATGGGGTTATTTCCGTTTTCCGGAAGCGAAGCGTGAGCCGATGTGCCGCTGCAGATTATTTTATCTCCGTCAACGGTAAACTTTGCGCCCGTATTCTCCGCAAGCCGTACCGCTTTTTCAATTTCGTCCCTGCTTATACCGCAGACAACAGCCTCGGCAAAGCTCGGTACGGCGTTTTCCGCCGCGCCTGCGCTGAACGAAGCAAGCCTTCTGCTCTCATCGCTCAAATCGGCATCGGCAAAGAAATGCTTTGTAAATCTGCCCTTTTCGCCGTTGGTCACGGGGAAATTCGCGTCGGGCGTAAATGTGTATTTCGCAGGTCTTGCCGTTTCAAAATAGTGGGCGATATCGCTGCTTCCGCACTCCTCATCCGTACCGAGAATAAGGCGGCAGTTTTTTGTAACGGGAAGCTTCAGATCTCTGACAGCCTTCATTGCAAACAGAGCGCACATGGCGGGTCCTTTGTCATCACTGACGCCTCTGCCGAGAATCCGGTCGCCGTCAACCGTCATTTTAAACGGGTCGGTGTGCCAGCCCTCGCCTGCGGGAACAACATCAAGATGCGCAAGTATTCCAAGCTCGGGTTCACCGCCGCACATATCCACTGTGCCGACATAACCGTCGTGATTCTCCGTCTTAAAGCCGAACACATCAGCAAATTCAAGCGCACGGCAAAGCGCGGCATAAGGCATTGCGCCGAAAGGCTTGCCGTCCTCCGCCTCGCCTCTTACGCTCGGAATTTCAACAAGCTCCGAAATCAGTCCGAGAAGCTGATGCTTATGATTTTCAAAATATTCCTTAATTAATTCTTTCATCAAAACTCACACTCTGCATTGCATTTTTCGGTTTTTATAAGCGAGCCTTTCTCAACAGCTCCGTTTTCGGCACCGCACCACGGGCAGTAAATATGCTCCATAGGCGCTTTCAGATCCGTGCTTATGGGAATATTCGTATCACGGACAACCTCAAAACGCTTATAGCATGTATCACACTGTTTTTTCATATATAACACCCCAAAAAAATCGGGCGGATAAAGCCGCCCGTTTATGTAATAGTTATCTGCTGCCGCCGAAAAGGCTCTGACGCGCCTTGCGGATTTCAGCAATATTTGAGGAAAGAACCTCGTCACTGTTCTTCATGATATCGTCAACAAACTCAGCGGCCGCCGTGCGGATTTCCGTTGCCCACTTGTCAGCCTTTGCCCTGACATCGTTTGCCTGATTGGTTGCGTCAAGAAGGATTGCCTCCGCCTGACTTCTTGCGTTGCGGAGAACCGTTTCGGCCTCGGAAGCAGCCTGAGCGCGGATGCGGTCGGAATAATCGTGAGCCTGTCTTGAGATTTCGGAAGACTCAACCATCTGCTTTGCCTGCTCGGAAGCAGCCGAAAGCGTGGATTTAGCGTTTGTTTCCGCTGCCGTTGAAATCTCAGCGGCCTTGTCCTTTGCGGCTGCGATAATACCGTCAGCCTCTGTGTTTGCCGAGGAAACAATTGTTGAAGCCTCGTTGTTTGCTCTTGTGATAAGGTCGTTATGGTGGGAAACAATCTCCTGCGCCTTCTGAATTTCCGCAGGAAGGTCGTAGCGGATATCGTCAATACACTGCTTGATTGCGTCCGCATCAACAGCTATTCTTCCGCCCGAAAGGGGGATTTTGCTGCCCATTTCAAGTATATCTTCAATTTTATCAAGTAAGCCCTGTGCGTTCATCAGTAATCATCCTTTCTTTTTTATGCGCTTAACTATATCATCATATACCACTTCAGGTACGAACTTCGAAACATCGCCGCCAAGCTCACATACCTGCTTGACAATGCTTGAGGACAGGTACATGTAATCAGCGCCTGCCGTTACAAACACGGTTTCAACATCGGGATTAAGCTGCTTGTTTGTAAGTGCCTGCTGAAACTCGTCCTCAAAATCGGAAACGGCTCTGAGACCCTTTACAATGGCGTCCGCCTTATGGATTCTTGCGTAATCGGCAAGCAGACCCGCGTAGAAATCAACGCGGACATTTTTCATTCCCTCAATGCAGCGCCTGATAAGCTCAACTCTTTCGTCGGGAGTAAAGCAGCCGACGGGCTTTTTGGGATTTATCATTACAACGACGACAACCTCGTCAAAGAGCTTTGCCGCACGCTGAATTACGCTTAAGTGACCGTTGGTAATCGGGTCGAAGCTGCCCGGGCAAATAGCGAGACTCATTATTCACCCTCTCCTTCCCTGATTCTGTAAACCGTAATTGCAAGCTTGCTGTACTTGTACTCGCGGTAAATTGAAAATCTGCCGACATCCTGCGGCATTTCCTCGCCGTAGGGATGCTCGCATATAATCACGCCGCCGTCGTTTACCGAATCAACCGCATACGGAAGCGCCGACTGAAGAATGCCCTTTGAGTACGGCGGGTCCATAAAGATTATGTCAAATTTCTTTTTGCTGTTTTTAAGAAAAGTAATCGCATCAGTCTGAAGCACCGCTGAATTTCTGTGCAGTCCCGTTGAAAGCAGATTCTGCTTCACGATATTGACCGCGTCCTTGTTCATGTCAGTAAAGGTGGCATACGCCGCGCCTCTGCTGAGCGCCTCAATTCCGAGCTGACCGGAGCCTGCGAACAGGTCAAGAACCTGTCTGCCCTCTATTTCAAACTGAATAATGCTGAAAATCGCTTCTTTTACTCTGTCGGTGGTCGGACGCACATCCTCGCCCTCAAGAGTCTTGAGAACCCGACCCCGTGCCGTACCTGTTATAACGCGCATAAGTCAAAGCTCCCTTCCGTTAAAAAATTACTACATTGTATTATCACATTTTTGATGTATCGTTGTCAATATTTTTTCTTAAATATTCATAAAGTTTTTAAAATCTTTTTCGACCGTTTCCGCCTATATTTTTTATTTCATGTTGTATAAACAAATTGGTATTTGCCGCAGTACCTGCGGAAAATCGGTAACTGTCAAGAGGAAGGCTTATCTGCGTGGAAATAATCATATATTTTCTTCGCAATAACCTCGTTTATTCCCTCGACCCTACAAAGCTCTTCAACGCTCGCCTGTTTGACAGCGGTGACGGTTTTGAAATGCTTCAGCAGAGCTGTGGCTTTCTTCTCACCGATGCCGTCAATTTTTGTCAGCGTACCGCTGAGGGTTGATTTTTTATGCTTCGTTTTGTGGTAGGTTATCGCAAAGCGGTGAACCTCTTCCTGTATCGTCGAAACAAGCGTAAACGCCTGCCGTTTGGAGTTAATGGCAATCTCGCCGCCGTCCGATGCAATGGCACGGGTGCGGTGCTTTGAGTCCTTGACCATACCGTAAACGGGAATATCAAAACCGAAAGCCCTTACAATCGGCAGAACCGCGTTGACCTGTCCGATGCCGCCGTCAAGCAGGATAAGGTCGGGCAGAATGCCGAAGCCCTCGCCGCTGTCCTTTTCCTCAATATATCTGTTAAGCCGGCGCGAAATAACCTCCGCCATCGAGCCGTAATCGTCCTGACCGTCAAAACCCTTAATCGCAAAGCGGCGGTAATTCTGCTTGAACGGGAGTCCGTTTTTAAAAACAACCATGCCCGCAACATTGTCGCTGCCTGCGGTATGGGAAATATCGTAGGATTCTATCATAACAGGCGGCTTCGGAAGATTGAGAAGCCGTGCAAGCTCGTCGAGCGCAGCCGTTGTCTTGCCGCTTCTGCCCATGCTTAAGCCTAACTTCTGCGATGCGTTGGCGCGGCACATTTCCACAATTTCAAGCTGTCTGCCCCGCTGAGGCACAACAAGCTCAACCTTATGTCCCGCCGTCTGCGTAAGCCATTCGCCGAGCAGCTCCGCGTCGTCAACCTCGCCGTCAACGGTAACCCGTTTCGGAATGTTTCTGCCCATCGAGTAGAACCGCGCAATAAGCTCGCGGCGCGTTTCGGTCAGAGAGTCTATATCGTTAAGCAGAAACCACTCGTTGTCCCGCAGTCTGCCGTCAAAAAAGCGCAGCACCGAAAGACAGAACCGCTCCTCTGACTGAGCAATTGCAAAAACATCCTGCTCTTTAACATCGGAACCGACAACCTTCTGCTTTTCATTGACCTTCTTTATCGAATTGATTCTGTCGCGCAGTCTTGCCGCACGCTCGAAGTCAAGATTTTCGGCGGCCTCCTCCATTTCAGAGGTAAGCTCCGCCACGATTCTGCCGCTGTCGCCCTGCAAAAATTTCAGCGCAGAGTTAACCGCCTCGTTATAATCCGCGCAGCTTATCTTTCCCGCGCAGGGGGCCGAACACTGTTTGATGAAATAGTTCAGACACGGGCGGCTTTTGCCGATTTCCTTCGGGAAAACCTTGCCGCACTGCGGAAGCATGAAAATTTTCAGCGCCTCGTCAACCGAATTTGTAACGCTGAAGGAGCTTGTATACGGACCGATATACCACGCACCGTCGTCAGCCGTCTGCTTGACTGCGCTGATTTTAGGCCAGTCGCCCTTTGTGACGCGGATATAGCTGTAGCCCTTGTCGTCCTTTAAAAGAATATTGTACTTCGGGGAATACTGCTTGATAAGCGAGCATTCGAGTACAAGTGCCTCAAACTCGCTGTCGGTAAGAATGTAGTCAAAATCAAAAACGTTCTCAACCATTCTGCGCACCTTGACGGCATGGTTGTTCTGCGAGCCGAAATACTGACTCACTCTGTTTTTCAGCGCCTTTGCCTTGCCGACATATATTATTTCGCCCTTAGTGTTCTTCATAAGATACACTCCCGGCGTCAGCGGCAGCTGCATTGCCTTTCTCCTCAGTTCCTTAATATCCAACATTCTCACCTACCCGATATTCTGACTTAAGCAAAAAGAGCCGCCCGTTTAGGCAGCCCTTCAAACAATTCAATTACATTGTAAAGCCTGAATCAACAAGCTTGACAAGCTCATCAACAGCCTGTTCCTCGTCGGGACCCGCAGCGATAACCTTAATGCCTGTACCGCCGTCAATTCCGAGTGAAAGCACACCAAGCAGACTCTTTGCGTTTACACGGCGCTCTTCCTTTTCAATCCATATAGATGACTTAAAGCAATTAGCCTTCTGAATGAAAAATGTTGCAGGACGCGCGCTTAAACCGACCTGATTCTGAACTGTTACTTCTTTCTCAAACATAGCTTTCCAATCTCCCAACCAAAAACAAAATATGCCGTAAATATCAGCTCATTAAGTATTATATCACAAAACTTTGTGCCGTCAACAAATAAAGCTCACTTTGAAAATAATTCGGCGTGCATTCCAAATGTAACTATTTTTGATAGTCTTTGTTTGTGCAAATTGTCCATGGTTGTATTTGCCTTTTAATGCATTATTACTATTTTTATTCACCTTTTTTAAGTTTTTCCAGAAAAGCGCGGTCTTTTTTGTCCAATTCCGCATTTTCAAGCATCTCGGGACGGCGCTCAAGCGTGCGCATGATTGACTGTTCCCTGCGCCATTTGTTTATATTGGCATGATGCCCCGAAATCAGCACATCGGGAACCTTTTTTTCGTGCCATTCATACGGCTTTGTATACTGCGGATATTCAAGCAGCGAGCTGTAATGACTTTCCTGCTGAAAAGCCTCGTCATTCGCAAGCACACCCGGAAGCATGCGCGTAATGCTGTCCGCAAGCACAAGGGCGGGCAGCTCTCCGCCCGTCAGAACATAATCGCCGATTGAAATTTCCTCATCGACAATTTCCTCAATAACGCGCTCGTCAACGCCCTCATAATGTCCGCACAGAATCGCGATGTTTTCCATCTGCGCAAGCTCTTTTACACGCTCCTGAGTAAGAGTTCTGCCCTGAGGCGACATGTAAATCAGATGGGGACGGCTTCCGATTTTTTCGGTCAGCGCCGTAAAACAGTCAAAAATCGGCTGGCACTGCATTATCATGCCCGTACCTCCGCCGTATGTTGTATCGTCAACACGGCGGTGCCTGTCATGAGTGTAATCTCTGATATTTATACAGTTGATTTCAACCAGCTCCGCCTCGCGTGAACGCCCGATAATGCTTTCGTCAAGCACCCGTTCGCACATCTCGGGGAACAAAGTCATAATGTCAATTCTCATCGTCAAAAATACCTTTCAGCGGTCTGATAATAACCTTGTTGTCCGCAACATCAACCCTGATTACAACATCGGGTATTGCGGGAATAAGATACTCTTTTCCGTCCTTTTCAATATACCACACATCGTTGGCTCCCGTTTCGCTTACATCTGTCAGCGTGCCGTAGCATATGCTTTCATCGTCCGCGTCAAAAACCCCGCAGCCGATAAGCTCCTCGATAAAATAAGAATCCTCGGCAATCTTCGCGTCTGCGCGGCGGATAAAAAGCACTTTGTTCCGCATAGCGGAGGCCGCTTCGACTGTATCGATACCGTCAGCCTTCAGAATAACGACATTTCCGTGCGGACGGGCGGCAAGCACCTTAAGAGCTTTTTCGCCTTTTTTGTCAAAATACAATGTTTTGAACTGTTTGAGAAATTCGGGAGAATCCGCCCACGGATTGACGCGCATTTCGCCGCGTATGCCGTGAGTACCGACTATCTGTCCGACCTCAAGGAATTCTTTAATCATAATGCAAAATCCTTTTCTGTTTTGTCTTCATGTAATGAATTATATTCCGCAGGGCATAAACAGCCTTAAGCGTCTGAAGCGGCTGTATACATTTTCAGATAATCCATAGCCGCTCTTATTTCTTCGGGCCTGCCGTAGTTCTGTCTGTAAAGCTCAACAAGCGCCGTTTTATCATAACCGGCATCCTTCAGCGCGGAAAACAGCTTTCCGAAATCATATTTTCCGACACCCGGCGCAAGACAGTCCTCGTCTCCGAGATAATCGCTGACATGAACCTGAATTATCTTATCGCCGAGCAGACGGATAAATTCGTATTCGCTGACGCCGCTCCGGCGGCACTGCTTGATATCAAGCACCATGCGGAAATCATCGCCGATATAATCCGCAAGCTTTTTCATTTTTCCGGGCGTTGAGCATACCTTTTCGCGCACATTTTCATGCGCAATAAATACTCCCTGCTCCCGTGCGGCACTGTGCAGCAGCGCGTAGCTTTCGGCATACATTTCCATGTCGGTATCGGGCTTCAGCTGACCGCCGTGAAGCACAACCGCCTCCGCACCGAATCTGTTCGCCGCGTCAAAATAGCGCTTGTAAAACTCTATGCCGTCATATCTGCGCCTGCCGTACGCACTGAAAAAAAGGAAGCTCTCAAAGCCCGAGGTAAACGGATGCAGCGTGCGCACCTCAATGCCGTAATAATTCTGAATGCTCAGCAGCTCATCAATAATCGGAGACTGCATTTCGCATGCGGAATTGATAAAAATCTCCGCCGTCTTTGCTCCGAGTTCGCCTGTTTTCTTAAAGCCGTCCTCAACATTTTCGGGATAAAAGCATGAAGATGACATTCCGATTTTCATTTTCATGCCTCCGTTCCGGGCTTATCCGCACCGTCATTCTTTCCGAATTTCTTTTTCAGCACCATCGCAATCAGCGCGGCAGGTACTGCAATAACAGCAATAAGCACAATGTATTTCATCGGTATCAGGTCATAAATCGCATCGCCGATAATTGTAAATCCGATAACGCGCGGCGCAAGTCCGAGCAGAGAGAAGAAGAAATACGGCAGAAACTTAAAATCAAACGCGCCCATGAACAGTGAAGAAAAATCAATCGGAAACGCGGGAATGAATCTTATGCCGAGAATTGCAAGATTTTTATTTTTGTCCTGCATGTTGAGCATTTTGTCGCCCATTTTCGTCCCTTTGATTTTCTTTTCGACCGCGCTCTTTCCGAGAAATTTTCCGAGCAGAAACGTTATTGTGATTTCAACCGCAATACCGAGCATATTCACAAGCACGGCACGCCATGTTTCCATGGCAAGTCCCACGGAAAGATAAATCAGCGACGCGGGTATAACGAACAGCACGGATTTCAGCGCGTAAATGCCGATAATAATCAGCTCCGCGACCAGAAGACTTGAAGCTCCGTCAATCAGCGCGCGCACATCGAGATTTGAAAGGCGGTTATAGTTAAGAATCGCCGTAAGTACAATCGCCGCGGCAAGTACAATTTTTAATATGTTTAAAGCTTTCTCTTTTTTCATAACGAACTCCGTTTTTAACTGTGTCGGGAATTGCTGATATAAATTATTTAATCAGATCGTCGTCCATAACCGCGTGGGCGCAGCGGATTCCGTCAACTGCCGCGGAAACGATTCCGCCTGCATATCCCGCGCCCTCGCCGCAGGGATAAAGTCCGCGCACCTTAAGCGCCTGATAATATTCGTCGCGCAGAATTCTTACGGGCGACGACGAACGTGTTTCGGGCGCTGTCAGCACCGCGTCGGGCAGGTCGAAGCCCTTGAGCTGCTTACCCATTTTTACAATAGCGTCCGCCATTGTGTCTGTAACCTTTTTCGGCAGAACCTCGCGGATGTCGCCCATCTTTACGCCTGTGGGACACGACGGGTTCACGCTTCCGAGCTGAGTGGATTTTACGTTCTGCAGAAAGTCGCCCACAAGCTGTGCAGGCGCGGTAAAATCTTCGCCGCCGCAGCGGAACGCTTTTTCCTCAATTTCACGCTGAAGCTTAAAGCCCGCGAGCGGATGGTCACTGCCGAAATCCTCGGGCTCAACGCCGACAAGCAGAGCCGAATTTGAATTTTCGGAATTACGCGCAAAATTGCTCATGCCGTTTACAACAACTCCGCCCTCCTCGCTTGCCGCGGCAACAACCGTGCCGCCGGGACACATGCAGAAGGTGTACGCGCCTCTGCCGTGAGGCGGATGACATGAAAGCTTGTAGTCTGCCGCCCCGAGCGCGGGATGTCCCGCGAAATCGCCGTACTGCGCCTTGTCAATCATAACGCGCGGATGCTCGATTCTCGCGCCGACGGAAAACGGCTTCTGCATAAGGTCAAGTCCCTTGCGGTATAGCATTTCAACCGTATCCTTTGCGGAGTGACCTATGGCGAGAATCACGCTGTCGGTTTCCATATCGATTTTTTCGCCTTTTTCATTTATATAGCTGACGCCGTGAACAACGCCGTTCGCAATAATTATATCGGTAAGACAGCACGAAAAATATACGTCTCCGCCGAGGCGTGTTATCTCCTCGCGCATATTTTTTACAACCTGTCCCAATCTGTCCGTGCCTATATGAGGTCTCCACGAATAAAGGATTTCCTCGGGTGCGCCGAACTCGACAAAATCAAGAAAAACCTTGCGGCAGAGCGGGTCTTTGATTCCCGTGGTCAGCTTGCCGTCAGAAAATGTGCCTGCGCCGCCCTCGCCGAACTGAACATTGGAGGTTTCGTCAATCTTTTTCGTCTGCCAGAATCTGTTTACATCGGCGGTACGGGTGTCGACATCGCGTCCGCGTTCAAGCACAACCGGCCGAAGCCCCGCGCGCGCAAGAGTAAGCGCCGCCCATATGCCGCCGGGTCCGAAGCCCGCAACAACGGGACGGAATTCGCTGTTCCGCTTGTTTTCGGGCATGATGTATGTGAACGGCTCAACAGACATCGCTTTTTTGCAGCCGCTCTTTTTCAGCATTTCCTCCTCGTCGCCGTCAACGGTCACATCAACGCTGTAGACAAAAAAGAGATTTTCTTTTTTCCGTGAATCGAGAGATTTTTTTACAATCTGAAGCTCAGATATTTTTCTTTTCGGACAGCGCAGAGCTTTTGCCGCCGCCGCCAGAATCTCTTCGTTTCCCGCTTCCAGAGGAAGCTTGATTTCATTAATTCTTATCATAATTTACATACCTGATTTTTATAGTATACAGAATATTTTATCATTAATTCCGCTGTCAGTCAACGGAAAATCTGACGGTAATTTCACCGCCCGTGAGCGTGATTCTTTCGCCGCCGCTTTCAACGACAAGTCCGCCGTTTTTATCAATATCAACCGCTTTTCCGCTGTGAGGAATTCCGTTGATATAATAGATTATTTCTTTCCCTGTTACACAGGATTTTTCGCGGTACTCGTCCATATATCCGCCGTCGGAGATTTTCATCAGCTGATTCGCGATTTCCGCTGTCAGAATACTTTTGTCAACCGCAGCCTCAAGTGAGCCTGCGCTGTTTTTTATTTCATCGGGAAAATCCGCAGTCGAAATATTAATCCCGACGCCCGTAACAAGATGGTCGGCTTTTCCGTTTCCTCCGATGGCGCGGCAGAGAATTCCGCACACCTTTCTGCCGTCAAGCATGATATCGTTGACCCATTTTATCTGCGGCTTCAGCTCCGTCAGCTTTTCAATCGCGCGGCAGACGGCAACAGCCGCGCCGCAGGTTACCGTTTCAAGCGCGAAAAAATCGGAGTGCGGATGCGTGACAAGAGAGAGATAAAGTCCCGTATCGGGAGAATAAAATGTCTTTCCGTTTCTTCCCCTGCCCTCCGTCTGACTTCCGGCGGCAATAACAACGGTTCTTTCCGTTTCAGCCGCAAGCTTTTCCGCAAGCGTATTGGTGGAATCTACCGTATCAAATGCAATAACATCAGCGTCAAAGCAGAGCAGTGATTTAATTTTTTCACAGTCAGGCGCCATAAGTTTCACCTCCGGGGCAACCGTTGATTACTCAGAATAGTACCACAATCGTCCCGGTTTTACAAGCACATAAAATATTCCGACGAATAGAATAGGAATAATCACTGTTGTACCGGAGATGATTTTTTTGAAAAGCAGCTGCTTTTATTACGGCATTTTTACCGACGGAGGATACAGACTCATGCTGTCCGGCGATGAAGCAAACCGCGTGAAAAATTATGTTGTTGACGGACAGCCGCCCGCCGTTAAGCAGGAGCTTTTCCGTTTTCTGTGTTCAGAGCTTAAAAGAAAAAACATTCCGTTTGACGAGCTGTGTTCCGCCGACGGAATTGCGGGAATACAGTGCGGAGATTTCCGCATAACCGACTCTGATTTTACCGCAGACATAAAAGTCTCTGAGAAAATTCTTCTGAAAAATTTTCAGAACGGCGAATATATCAACGGTTTTAATGAAGAAATCAGCAATATTATAAAAACAAAAGAAAAAAATATCCTTCGTGGACGGCGTTTTCTTGAGGCATGCAAAACTGTTCAGCGTGATTTGTTCCGCCTCGAGGCTCCGTACATAAACCGCACAAAAATCAACCGTTTCGCAGCTCACACATGGCAGAGGATAACGCACGGAATGAAGGGGCATATCGGTACCGAGGTCAGGCGTTATGTCACCTGCCTCACCTCAGACGGCTCGGAGCTGAACATGGAGCCGTTTGACGGATACTGCGAAAAAATGCTTGTCATAAACGACCGCACGGGCTGTGCCGCGAAAATCATCACGGAAAGACTCCGCGGTTATGCTCTCGGCGCGGGATATGATGTTATAAGCTGTCCGTGTACGGTAAACACGGATATTACCGAGCATCTGATTATCCCCGAACTGAGCTTCGGGGTGTTTACTTCAAAGTATTATCACCGCGACGATTTTGAAAACAGCAGAAAAATTTACGCAAAGCGTTTCATGCTTAAGGACGCGGAAAGCATCAGACAGCGCACCGACTTCAGTCTTAAGGCTTACCGAAGCTTAATGAACGAGGTGTTCGGCTCTCTTGAAAAAATAAAGGAATGCGACCGCAGACTTAACGGAATTATTTATCCCGCGACAGATATGCCCGCTCTGAAGAATCACATTTCCGGACTGCTGTAATTCAGCTGTTCTTCGCGCAGTACACTCTTTCAAAAGAAAAATGTCATTCTGAGCAAAAGAATTTCTTCGTCTTCAGAATGACATTATTTTTATAAAACTATTTTGCTGCCGATTTCGAAAATATAATCTTCGGATTTGAGAAGCTTTATAAGCTCTTTTTCATTTTCGGGAAGATACGGCGCTCTTGTGGCACAGATATTGTCGTGATTAAGATGATGATAATCCGTACCCATTGTTTTGATTTTTCCGTTTTCCTCGGCATACTTTTCCGCGACCGCAACGCGCGAATTATGATTCGGATGCAGATTGAAAACCTCTATTGCGTCAAGCAGCTTCGGGTCGACAGGCTCCATATTTTTTCTGAACGGATGAGCCTGAATAAGGAACATATCCTCCGTCTTGAAATTCTTTACAAAATCCTCAAGCGTACCGTAAAGACCCTGAAGCATGTAATATAAATCATCGGGATTATAGCCGAAAAGCAGATAATCGTTGTTGTTCTGATTGACAAAGCGCAGCTCTGCGCCCGCATATACCTTAATTCCGATTTTCTCGCCCAGTTCAAGCGCGTTCAGCAGCTCTTCTCTGTAAAACCTTGCGAACTGCTCGTTCTCCATGCCCTTTGCGCCCTGATAAAAGTGGTTGGTTATGGCAATTCCGTCATAGCCGTCCTCCTTGAAGATACGCAGTACCTCCCCGGTGGGAACATCGCCGCAGGAGCTTGCAGGCTTAGTATGGGCGTGAAGCTCGATTCTTACAGGATATTGCTGTTTAAGCTTTTCAACTGTTTCTGTGGGGTAGCTCATTTATTTTCCTCCTCAAGTGCTTTCAGCATTATCACGCTGACCTTTTCGCCGATTTCGTTTGTTTTCAGTCCGGCGATTTCCTCATAAGGAATAACATCAAGTATTTTAAGATAAACATGTGTTCTGCGATTAAGCAGATTTTCGTTGATTTTTCTTGTGTTCGCAATCACCGCAACAACAATCGGCACCTTTGCCTTCTTCGCGATTTTGAACGCGCCGTTTCTGAAGGGCAGAAGCCCCTTTGCCGATTTATTTACCGTTCCCTCGGTGTGAATCTTCACATTTTCAAGGTGGAAGAACAGCCGCAGTGAATTTATCATGAACCACCTGTGAAAATTGTGAATGTTTTTGCTTTCCCCGGTTTTGCTTGCGGTAAGCGAGAAAAGAATAAAGGCAAGAACATGGAGCAGAACAAAACCGATAAACAATCCGGCGGAAATCAGCAGCGGCTTCCAGAAATCGGCGGGCGATTCCATAAGCTTACAGCCGATAACAATTGCGGCATCAATACTGCGCTTAAAATCAGATAAATCCAGAACATCTGCTCCACCTCAAACAACAGTCTGCTTTGTTATTGAC
Organism: Acutalibacteraceae bacterium; assembly: GCA_045639705.1. Lineage (GTDB taxonomy): Bacteria > Bacillota > Clostridia > Oscillospirales > Acutalibacteraceae > CAG-488. The sequence continues at coordinate 221 of JAZUDP010000093.1, read as the reverse complement.
GGATTTTCGCTCAGTTATTCTCAAAGCTTCCCGTATAAAGCTGATAATATCTGCCCTTTTCGGCAAGAAGCTTTTCATGGTTTCCGCGCTCGATTATGCGTCCGTGGTCAAGAACCATAATAACATCTGAATTCTGAATCGTTGAAAGTCTGTGAGCGATAACGAATACGGTTCTGTCCTTCATAAGAGCGTCCATGCCCTTTTGAACAATCGCTTCGGTT
>JAZUDP010000092.1:0-2715 GCA_045639705.1 Acutalibacteraceae bacterium | reverse complement strand
ACAGCGGCTGCAGAAGATACATGGAAGCGCACATAAGCGATATGGATGACGATGAAAAAATCAGTTCTCTTGTGTCGGGGCTTATTCCTGACGGACTTCGCATTTATCAGCATGAACACCTTCTGCGCGGAGCAAAGCTGCTTCCCGAATACCCGGGCAACGGGAAGATGTTTGAACGATTTACTCAGCCGTTCGCAGGAATATTTGCCGCCCTCAATTCATTCCCGACAAAATATTCAGGCGGCGGTACGGGAATGGTATTCGGTGAAAATGCACGTTATCTGAGCGATGAAGAACTGTCCGCAGGTCTTATTCTCGATATGAAAGCCGCTCTGATTCTCCGCGAACGGGGCGTTGATGTCGGCTTTGAAAATGCGGTTACGCTCAAAAACAATCCGTCAGCAGAGAGCTTTTGTACCTCAGAGGAGCATTTTGATGAGCCTGACGGTGTATTTTATAATGTAACATTGAAAGAAAATGCCAATGTACTCAGCACATTCAGGACAAACGAACAAAACGTTCCTGCCTGCTGGACTTATACAGATGCTCTCGGGCGCAGCTTTGCGGTATATGCCTTTGACGGCGAAACCCTTACCTACGGCGTTACGGGCGGCGCTCCCGGAGCGGTATTTTCAGCTTCAAGGCAGCGTCAGCTTAACGAAATATATAAGTTCCTGTCGGGGAAAAGTATTCCGTTTCTTATCGCCGGGCAGCCCGGATTTTATGTTCAGTATCTGAGCAATGCAAACGGCAGCGAGGCGGCGTTTGTTCTCTGCAATATTTCTCCCGACCGTTTATTCCGCACGGAAATTGCAACAGATACGGAATATGAGCTTGCTGGTCAGCTTTATGAAAAACAGTGGAGCATTGGAAGCGTCAGACTGCTTTGCAGCGGCATGCAGCCTTATTCCTACTCGGCATTCAGAATAAAAAACACCGGGAAATGACAATAAAAATAAGAAGTCAGAATCAATCCGGAATTCTGACTTCTTGTTTTTTACTTACTTAATCCTTATTACAAATGAAAATTCGAAAGGTTCGGGTCTGAGTTCGTATTCCTCCTCAGGCTCCGGACCGCAGGAATTACTGCCGAGACCGCGCATTTTTCTGTCAATATAAAGATAGTTTTCTCCGCTTCTTTCAAGCTCGTCACAGTGGCGTGCGGCGGTCAGATTTTCAAGCGTGAACGGGTGGTAGGAAAAAGCAAACAGTCCGGGATTTTCCTCATCAACGGCAAATTCAATTGACTTTTCACAGTCGGGAGCTGTAAGCGTCACACGGTATGTGTCCTCACGGTTTCCCGTTTCCTGCGGAACATCATAAATAAAGTTCATGCTTTCAACATTGCCCGAAAACTCGCCGAACAAAGTGCTGTCTTTCCTGTCGGGATAGCTGTCGCCCGGGCCTCTGCCGAACCAGCTTGCAGTATCAAATTCCTTTGCAATCGGGAAAACAAGACCGATACGCGGAAGCGGCGACGGGACATTTCCGTATGGCTTCCCCGATATTTTCACACGGATTTCCCCGGGCGAGGTTATGGAACAGACCGCTTTTGTATCAAAACCCCAGTATTCTCCCTGCGGAAGAATTTTTCCGCAGCTTTCAACCGTCAGACCCGATGCGTCCCTGTTAATTACGGTGCCGTGTTCGCCGAAGCGGACGGTCTGAACAAGCATTTTTGTCCACATTTCCGCTTTGCGCGGCATAAAGCTTACAATACCGTCATTGTCTGTGGGCGCGCGGAACAGATTCGGGCGGACAGGGGAAGCAAGAAGCTTTTTGCCGTTCGCGTTGATTCCCGCAATCATTCCGCCGCTGAAATCTATGCACATGTCGGATACGGTAACCGAGAACGAGTTTTCACTTGTATTTTTTATCTCATAATCAAACGGCTGTTTTGCCGCCGTCCTGCTCTCAGCCGCTTTGAGAATAAAAGCTTTACGGCCGATTTCCTTATCGCACTGAGTAAAAATGAAATCGGCAAAGCAGAACTCATCTGTATCGCTGCAGGACAAATCAACGGGGACGAGCTTTGTGCCGTGAGCGGGAATAAAGTCAACTATCTCCGTTCCGCTGCGTCCGGTTTTTTCGCCGTAAAAGATTTTCCAGCTGAGCTTAATGTTTCTGAGGTCGGTAAAATCGAGGGTGTTCATGACATTTATACCGTTTTCCGTAAGCGAAGCAAATACAGGTGCCGACACCTGACGAAGCTCGTCCCATGAGGGCTTCGGCGTGCCGTCGGAGGTATGAAATCCGTCAAGGGAGAAGTTTGACCAGTGATAAGCGTCGCCGAAATCTCCTCCGTAGAGATAACGCGCCCGACCGTTTCTGCCTTTTTCATAAAAACCGTGATTTTTGTATTCCCATGCATAACCGCCGCAGATATGCGGATGTGTATATACATATTCCCAGATATCCGCAAGTCCTCCGGGGCTGTTGCCCATGGCGTGACCGTATTCCGTCATCATAACGGGCGCGCCGTTCTCGTCAAATGAGGAAAGAGTCTTCATATCCATATAACCCGTGTAACGAAAATCCTGTGTGAAGCCTCCGGGGGGATTGCCTGACTGCGGTTTTCTCACCGCCTGTGCGTCAAGCCATTGTGAGCATTTATAGTTATTTTCACCCTCGCCCGATTCATTGCCGACCGACCAAATTGTGATGCAGGTTTCGTTCTTATCCTGATAATACATTCTTGAAAGCCTGTCAAAAAAT
>JAZUDP010000091.1:0-15766 GCA_045639705.1 Acutalibacteraceae bacterium | reverse complement strand
CCATTCACTGTCGGCGGGAATTGAAACGGATGTTTTAAGGAGCGTTCCGCTGACAACGGGAGAAACCCATCTGCCGTTTTTCAGGTGAAGCTTTGCTGACAGCGAAACATCCTTACTGCCGCTGTTTTTCACCATCACAGACATCGTTTTAAAGCTCTTCCAGCTGCTGTTGAATTCAAGGAAATTCTGCTCATCGCCGTTTTCGTCGGTGTAGGTCGTTATGGGGCTTACGGAAAAGCTGTCGGCAAGTCCGTTTATCTCAAGTCCGCCCGCGCCCTTAAACGCACTGCTTTCGGCAATTTTTACATCTGCATTGCTGCCTTCCCAGATATCATAATAGCCCGCTATTATCAGAGATTCCTCTCTCCAGATTTCGGAAACATCGCAGTCTGTCCAGCCGAAATCCGTCCAGATGCCGTCAATGTAATCCCAGTCCGTAATTGTCGGAAGAACGGGCCATACAAATTCTCCGTCCTTGTATGCGTACAGATTGCACCTCTGAGTGATAAGTCCGTTGGCATACATCGCCGCCTTCGGCTTCTTCACCGTGTCGCTGTATACTCTGACTGTGTCTTTCGATACGATTTCTGCCTCGGCAGGTACATAAACTCCGTCCTTTCCGCATACGGTGAAGCCGTAAATGCGGTCGCCCTTTGCCTTGAGGGTATCGCCGCAGTAATTGTAGGTGATATAAACCGAGCCGTCCTTTATCTCACAGCTCTTCATGTTGGGAGCGGAAACGCAGTTGTTCCCGCCGTAGACAAGTCCCTGAGCGGCATAAGCCATTCTCTCGCCGACGGGCTGCTTTTCAATCGGGTGACATGCCTGATTTGCAACAACATATGTAAGCGGAATATCGGAAACGGATACAATCGCGCGTGATTCGGGATAAACGGTCTGCATTTCGGCAAATTCAGATGTGATTCTCTTGAAACCTTCGTTGCTTCCGAATGAGAAATCACACAGTGCGGAATAAACGACCGGCATTATTTTATCCCCGAAGCCGAACAGCTCGGAATACGACTCCTGAAGAACATTGAAAAGCTTTGTGTATTTTCCGTGTTCAAAGGATGAATCCGACTCGCCCTGATACCATATCATTCCCGCAGGTCTGAAATTCTCAAGAGGAGCGATTTTTTTATTGTACAGTCCGAAGCAGTCTGACAGAACGGAAAGAGAACCGTCCTCCTTCCAGTTCTTTTCGGAAATATAGCGATTACCTAATAATTTTACAACAGACTTATCGGCCTCAACCGCTTCACGCGGAAGCCATGCGGCTATGCAGCTGCCGCCGAGACTGCCGCTGAGGAGTCCCACAGGCATGCCGAGTTCCTGCTGAAGCTTTTCGGCAAAGAAATATCCTACACCCGATATGTTGAAAATTCTGTCGTCTGTTCCGTCAAACCAGCAGCAGCCCTCAATCTCCGTCTGCGGCTTAAGCGGAAGATTATTTGCAGATCCGTTGTATACGGGATTGGGTGCAGAATAGAAATATCTGACATTTTTGCTGCCTCTTCTGCCGTCCGCAAGCATTTCCCTGCCCGTGCGTGAGTAACGCATTTCGAGCTGCATATTGGACTGTCCGCTCGAAAGCCAGAGTTCGCCGAATACAACATTTTCAAGGCTGTCAAACAGATAACCGTTCGACCTTAACTCTATTGTGTATTCCTCAAAGCTGCCCGACGGAGCGTTGAACGAAAGTCTGAAAACACCGTCCGCTCCGACAGTTGCCGCCGCTTTTGCGGCTGTGACGCCCGAGCTGTCCTTCAGAAAAGCTTCAATTCTTCTGCCGGGTGTTCCCGTGCCGGCAAGTATCGCCTCTGATTTCTGCTGAAACAGCATTCCGTCACCGTACACATTGTACAGCTTTTCGGAAACCGCTCCGGCAGCCGACATCGGCGCGGAAATCAGAAAAATCATTATCAGTGCAATTAATAAAGAAATATATTTTTTCATCTCAAAAGCCCTTTCTTTATGAGTTGCTTCAATTATAAAACAAATTTTACTTTTTTTCAAGCAATATATATAACTCAGAGTCAATATTGACATTCAACGGAGATATGGTAAAATCTGACTGTACGGACGATTAACCCCGAAAGGAGAATTATTATGAAAAAAGTTCTTTCCGTTCTTCTGATTATGACAATGCTTTTCTGCACGGCGCTTCCCTGCTATGCCGAAGGAATCGGGCGCGTATACTATATTGACGCCGAAAACGGCGACGACGGCAGCAGCGGTCTGAGTGAAAATTCCGCGTGGAAAACTCTTGCCGCCGCTGAGAAAAACACTTACGGCGCGGGAGATAAAATTCTTCTGAAGGCAGGCTCGGTTTTTGACGGAAGCTTTAAGGCAAACGGAAACGGCACAGCGGAAAATCCCGTTGTTCTCGGTTCTTACGGCGATACAGCCGCCCTCGGCAAGCCGATAATCAGAAGCGACAGCGATGTTGCGCTGCTTACGCTCAATAATGTCTGCGGCTGGACTGTTGAGGATATTGAGTTTACCGCTCCGAACGGCAAGGGCATTTACATTACCGCGGACAACGGCGGAATGGCGACGGATATCACCGTACGCAGCTGCGTATTCCATGACATATGGTACAGGCAGTGTCCGTCCTACAACGGAGGTCACTGTCCGATTATGCTCTCCTCCTCGGGCGCGGTATCAAGGGTCAGAAACGTTACCCTGCAGAACTGCGATATTTATGACTGCGCCTACGGCATCAACATGAGCGGTCTTACAAGAGAATGGACCCCCGAGCTGTATGTAAGTCCCGAAGAATCCTATAATACACATTTTGTTATTGAGGGCATAAGCCTTAACAATATCCTTTACGACGCGATTATTATATGCTCGGTTCACGACATGGTTATCCGCGACTGTGCGCTTATCAACACCTCGCTCAATGACGATTATTACACCGCTCCCATGTGGTCGCACCATGCGGACAGTTACCTTATCGAAAACTGCGAAATCGCAGGCGCGAAAAACGAGAAGGACGGAATGGCGGTTGACTTCGACGGCTGGACCACCAACTCGACATATCAGTACATCTACTCTCACGACAATGTCCGATTCATCCGCAACTGCTGTTACGACAACTACACAAAAAACGCAAACTGCACCGTAAGGTACTGCCTTTCCGTAAACGACAACAAGGGCGAAAATTCAATGGCGCAGCTTTTAAGCAGCGGCAGCGTAAACTATGCGGAGGACGAAGCGGCGGTGTGCATGGAAAATTTCAGATTCTATAACAACACGCTTATCAACTGCTCGGAAATTTCCTGCGCCGCACTTTCGGATTCCGTTATCGCAAACAATATCTTTGTCGGAAACAGCATTCTTGATTCCATGCAGTACATGCATAAGGGTGGAGACAGGGTTATAACAAAATTTGACGGTCTGTTCACAAACAACTGCTTCTGGAATTTCGGAGCGTCTCATATTGCGAAGAATAATTTCCTCTGCAATCCGAAATTTGTCGGAACAGATGAGACCGACAAAAACAGCTTCATGCTCTCAACAGAATCGAGGCTTATCGGCAAGGGCATTCAGGCTGAGGAAGACATGGGCGAACACGATTTCTACGGTAATCCGCTGACAGATGTTCACAACATCGGCTGTTATGAGGGCGCAGGCGGAGAAATGATTGAAAAAACGGGATTTTTCAACACGGTCGTACATTTCTTCGGCACTCTGCTTGCCGGCATCGCATGCTTTATTATCAACTGCAACAACACATACTGGCTGTTCTGATGCTGATGATATCAAGAGAGCTTATCAGCTTTTAAACACAGAAAAACAGCAGTCCGGTGTAGTGGGTTCAAAGAATGTAAATTCCAATAGCCCAAGCACATGAACTGCTGTTGTAAAAATTTTATCAGACTTATATACTCCTGTCAAGCAAAAAGGACTGCCCGCGCACAGCAACAGAATTACGATAACAGCTATCCCGGCGAACGACCGCAGGTACTGCGGAAAATTGCAATTTGTTAAATCCGACTTTCTTACAGCTTATCGTTATACTGATAGCATCTTACATAGTCAATCTTAAACTCAACAGGCCAGTTCTTTTTCGGGGTGTGGGTGATTTTGCCCGTACCGTGACGGTCAGCGTCCGCAATGCCGTTTTCTCCCGCGATTTCAACCGAAAGCAGAAGATATTCAGGATTGTCCGAAACTCCGCCCGTGCTGAGTCTGCCCGTTTCATAGCCGTTGATGTAGAAAATATACTCGTCCTCGTTCCATTCGACTCCGTATGTATTGTACTCCTCATAAGGATTGTTCTTTATAAAATACTTGCCGATTGAATCGTTCTGATGACCTTCGCCGTAGCCGTCAAAATGAATACCCGTTACAACGGCGTCGCCGCCCCACCAGTGGTCCTTGTAATACATCGACTCGAAAACATCAACCTCCGTGCCGTCATCGCCGAAGCCGTCAACATTGTAAACGCCCTCGTTCATCATCCAGAACGCCGACCAGAGACCCGTTGCGGCAGGAAGAACGCAGCGCACCTCGTAATAACCGTAGCACTGCTCAAATTTATCTCTCGTTGTAAGAATTGTTGAATAATATCCCGCGCCGTATTCGTCAAAATTAATCGAATCGTGCCACTTTTCATAGTAGCGGTTTTCGAGCGGCTCGGAAAGATACTGAGCGGAAATTATCAGATTGCCGTCCTCTACCCTTGCCATATCCTCATGCCAGTAGCCGCCCTTGCGCTTGACTACCCACCATTCGGAACCCCATTTTGAGCTGTCAATGCTGTCGCCGTCAAACTCGTCGTTCCAGGTCATTGTAAATCTGCTCATATCAAGCTGTCTGTCGCTCACCTTCTGCGGCAGACCGAAAAATGTGTTTACATTCGGAGAAATAAAGGTCAGAAAAGCAATCAGACCCGAAATTATCTTTTTAAGCATAAAAACACCTCCGTGTTCAATATAATTGCAAATAACTTTTCTGTCAAGCATAAAATTAACCGCGGCCCGGATTGTCAGAGCCGCGGCTTCTGTATATCCGGGGTTACATCAGGATATACCTTGCACCGTAAAGGATAATGTTGAAAAGATTATTCAGCAGATATGTTACAGAATTGAAAACATACGGGAATTCAAAATGCCAGTCCCGTGCCTTCACAAGCGAACCTGCGAGTGAATCGTCATAGGTTCTTTCGGGTTCAAGAAAAGCTTTTGTTTTCATCTTCATTTTAAGAATGTTTTTGCACGCCAGCCTCAGGGCGTTTCCGAAGCCTATCGGGTCTTTTCTGTACGCCTCTTTGATTTCAATTCTGTGCGACGCCGCATTGAGGAACCATATGCCCGCAAGCATAAGGTCGTTTCCGTTGTAAACGGCGATGGCGGGATTCATGTATCCCTGTCCGAAGAAATTGGAATCGTAATCGGAGATAACATAGCCGTCAAAGCCCCATTCCTCTCTGAGCAGGTCATTAAGCAGTGCCGAATTTGCGCCGCACCATTTTGTGCCTATTCTGTCATAGCCCGACATAACGCCCGCACAGTCGGATTCCTTGATTGCGATTTCAAAAGCCTTAAGATAAATTTCACGCATCGTCTGCTCGTCAGCCCATGTGAAAATTCCGTTTCTGTGGCTTTCCTGGTCGTTGAGCGCGAAATGCTTTATTGTTGTAATAAGACCCTGTGAGCTGCAGCCGCGGATAATTGCCGCCGCCATTTTGCCGCTGATAAGCGGATCCTCTGAGAAATATTCGAAATTTCTGCCTCCCATGGGGCTTCTGTGAATATTGACAGCGGGAGCATACCACACGTTTGTACCTATATCGGCGGCTTCCTCGCCGACAACCTCGCCGATTCTTTCGGCAAGCCCGGTGTTCCATGTGCATGCAATCGTTGTTTCACACGGGAGAGCTGTGCCGCTGTCGGTATAGAGAATACCGTTTCTGCCCTTGACGCTCGACGGTCCGTCGTTATCCAGCGTGCGCGGGATGCCGAGGCGCTCAATGCCCACGGTCTGATAGCCGCCTCTGCCCACAAGCTTTGCCATCTCATCAACGGTAAGCTGGTCAAGGAATGCGTCCCACAGGGTTTCATCCTCATAAACATCACGGAGCGTTATCGTTTTATCATATTTTACACCCGTCTTCGGAGCCTCGCCCTCCGTTGTCTTTTCGGGGTAAACATCTGCGTTTTTAACGCTGCTGTCCGCCGTAAGGACATTTGCTTTCGGATATGTTCCCGACATATCCGCGCGTGAAAGCACGGTAAAGCCGTTATACGCCCCGTCAAACAGATTGCCTATCTGAGTTCCCGTAACCGCATCGTTTTTTATCACAACATCGTTTTTGACGCTGCAGGTAAATGTTCTGATATGATTTCTTACATTGTCGGCGGCAATGATTTTATAGTCGCCCTTTTCAAGCACCCATGCCTGTCTGTTTTTATAATCATACGACGCCATATCGTTGATTTTAAACGTAACCTTAAGATTCTGACTTTCGCCGGGCTTAAGAAGCTTTGTTTTCGCAAAGCCCGCAAGATTAATCGCACTCTTTTCAATTCCGCCCTTATAATACGGCGCCGAGTAATAAACCTGAACCGTATCCATGCCGCTTCGCGTACCGGTATTTGTCACCCTGAAGGTAACTGTCACCGTGCTTTTGGAAACGCTGAAATCAGTCGCTTCTTTTCTGAAGGAGGTATACGACAGTCCGTATCCGAACGGGTACTGAACCCTGTCCTTCGCAAAGGTCTCAAAATAGCGGTAGCCTACATAAATGCCCTCAAGATACTGAACGTAGTATTTTCCCGCCGCGCCCTTGTATTTGTAAGTGCCGAAGCTTTCGCTTGACGGATGGTCGTCAACACTGTATGCGGCGGTGTCGGCAAGTCTGCCCGAGGGATTGACCCTACCCGAAAGCATCTGCGCAACCGCGGTAAGACCGAATTCGCCGGGAATCCATATCATTGCGGCGGCTTTGATGCTGTCGTATTCGTCAAGCCAGCCCATTTCCATAACATTTGCGGTATTGAAAAGCACAATAACGTTTTCAAAACCTGCGGCAACCTTTTCAACAAGCTGCTTTTCCGCGTCGGAAAGCTGAAGCGTCTCCCTGCTTATATCCGACGCCTCGGCGCTTGTACGGCTGATGACAATAATCGCCGTGTCGGAAAAATCAACCGCGTTCTTCATTATTTTACTGTTCAGCTTTTTCGCCGCAGGCTCCTTCAGCGAGCTTTTGGTAAGTATAAGCTGAAGCAGATTGTTCAGAACCGTATTGTCTGTTTTCGGAATTTCATTTGTTCCGCAGTTCTTTTCATAAAAGCTCTTAAGCTCGGCATTGTATTCAATACCCTCTTCATCAAGAGCCTCATAAAAAGTCACAGGGTCGGAGGTGGTTATCGCTCCGGAGCCTGCGCCTCCGAGAAGCGGGCAGACAGAGCCTGCGCCGAAAACATTTACTTTTTTCCCCTCAAGCGGCAGACAGTTGTCCTCGTTCTTAAGCAGAACAATGCCCTCGCTCTCAGCTTCAATTGCAAGCTGCTTTGATTTTGCGGCGATATCCGCGTCAACGTTTCCGCTCAGCGCAAATACCGACGGTGCCGCCGCTGTTATAATAATCGCTATACAGAGAATAACAGAAATAAACTTTTTCATAATCTGAGCCTCCCTTTGCTCTGATTATATCATCTGCCAAAGGCAAATACAATAAACAATATTCCGTTTTCAGCAAAAAAGCAGGCTGCACACTGATGTATGCCGCCCGCTTTTCAAACTGATGTTTCGCTGAAATTACCGCTGACTGTTAATATTTTCAAATTTGATTTTTCTTGCTTTAACATGGTTCGGTATTGCCCACAGCATAAACAGCACAAAGGAAACGGAGGTAAGAATATTATGCAGAGACCCGATATCATGATAAGCCACATGCTCCCCTGTTCCGAAGAACATATAAATAACAAAGCTGAACGTTAATGTCATTACCACCATAATCGCGCTGTAGTACCGCATATCAACCTTGGTGACATTTATTCCGCAGTCCTTTGCAATAACCGCAATAAAAACAAACGCGACAAGTGCCGTCGGAATAAGAAAAATCATCTGATTGATTGAGTCCGTATACCGCTCCATAATAGGACGCACCATACTGATGCAGATTATTGCAACATATCCGACAATGAAGGTGAGAATTTCCTTAAGCACAAGCGGATACTCCTCAACAAACAGGTCGTCAACATCATCCTCGGGCTCCATTTTAAGCAGCACTGCGGTGATAATTCCGCCCGCAATGAATCCCGTCATATATTCCCACATCGGCATGGGCTTGATAAAACCGGGAAGCGAAAAGCCCTGAACGCCGTGATATCCGCCGTTTGCAAAAAAGAAAAACAAATCGGACACCGTAATTGAAAAAGCAAACGCAAGGCAGGTTGCAAGTCCCGTTTTTGCCGCTCTTTTATCTTTTACAATAAAACGTGTTGCGAGAATAGCCGCAATCGCGCTGAATACGGACGAAATCGCTTTGACGGAAGCAAAATAGTTGCGTCCTCCGTCAACGGTTTTGAACCATGCTTCGCTGAAATAGTGCTTTATATATGCCAGCCATCCCGGGTCCTGACATCCGATTTTATACAGACCGTCCCTGAACACGCTCTGCGCTTCAGGCTGAATTATATTGAGTATCAGCTGCGAAACCGAAATCTTCGCAATTACCCTGACGGCGAAAAATACCGCAAGAACATACAAAAGCTGCTTAAAGCTCCATTTAACATCACTGTACGCTCTGCCGAGCAGAATGCCGAACAGCGATGCCATTCCGAATCCGACACAGAACATAAGAAGAATTCCCGACAGAACGGATACATAGACAGGTCTGCCGTCAGAGCTGTCCATAACGCCGCATATCTGTCCTACAAGAGTTGCCCATGCGGGCGTTGTAACCATAAACGAAAGCGAGGTAATAGACAGCCAGCCGAGGCCGAGCTTTTTCCGTCCGCCCTTAAGACAGATGATGAACGATGTGTAAATAAATCCCGTGTTCAGCAGTCCCCATGAGGATTCCCATCCCTGCGCACCGCGGATAACCCAGAGCATTCCCATAAGGAAAGCACCTTCTGCAATGTAAAACATGTCACGGCCTGCACACCCTGACTTTTTAACTGTAATTCCGCTCATAAGACTGCTCACCTCCGTTTTCAGATTATTTTTCTCTTATCCGATAATATTTTACACCTTTTACCGCACTAAAGCAATAAAGTTCACATAAATGATAAAAAAGATGTGATTGTCGACAAATATCCGTGACATTTCACATCTTTTATTTAAAGATATTACAAAATTTAATAATTAAGCAACCCTTAACAGTCAGACAACAAAGCCCTTTCCCGATGTCATTTCCTCAAGCATCTGCTTCTTTTTTTCTTCCGTTATTCCTCCGCCGAGAGTAAAGCTTTTATCGTATACAGGCACATTCTCCATAAGCTTTTTCTGCTTTTCAATATACTCCTGAGTCGTGCATACAAAACGTGCGGGACTGCCGACATAAACACTGCCGTCAGGCACATCCGAGGTTACTACGCTGTATGCGCCGATAACGCAGTTCTTTCCGATATGCACTCCGGGCATGACAACCGAGTTAGCGCCGACAAAGGTGCCGCTTTCAATTGTAACCCTTCCGATTTTTGTGTAACCGAGATACCGCTTTGTACTCGCATCATGAGCGAGAACATAAGTCATCGGGCCGAATGTAACATTGTCGCCTATTTCAATCAGCCAGCAGTGAGAATAATCAAAGTTACAGCTTGAATCGTAAAGAAAATTTTCGCCGACCTTCATTCCGAGCTTTTTCATATCCTCAACAGTCGGTCCTTTGTCACAGCCGAGCCATGACTTAAGGAAGCTCTGTATTTTCTTTATCAGCTTCATATAATCACTCCGCAGAATAAATATTACAGAAATAATAATGCAATATAATAAAAATGTCAATAAAGTCGGTTTTATTTCCCTCAATTGCTCGACATTGGATTAAATATGTGCTAAACTTTTCTTAAATCCTGTATGGAAACGGAGAAAACTCAATGATTGAAAGATATTACAGACAGCTTGAAAAGCTTCATGCAGGCTGCGAAGAACCGCGTGCATATTTTGTGCCGTTTGAAAACGAAAAGGATTCCGTTCTTGAGAGAGAAAAATCCTCGCTTTTTACTCTTCTCAACGGAGAATGGGAGTTCAGCTTTTTTGAAAATGTCGAGGAGCTTGAGCTTGAGGATGAAGGGTTTCCGTCAACAGTTGTCTGCCGCGACAGAATCGATGTTCCGTCCTGCTGGCAGCTTTACCCCGGACGCGGATATGACACTCCGCAGTATATAAATCAGGACTATCCCTACCCTGTCGACCCTCCGCATCTGCCCGATATTATCCCCTGCGGTTTTTACCGCCGCAAGGCTGAAATAAACAAAAAGGACAGCAAAAAATACTATATAAATTTTGAGGGCGTATCGTCCTGCTTCTATCTGTGGGTAAACGGTATTTTCATCGGATACAGCCAGGTAAGCCACTGCACAAGCGAACTTGATATCACTGACAGTCTTGCTGACGGAGAGAACACCTTTGATGTGCTTGTTGTAAAGCACTGCGACGGTTCCTATATGGAGGACCAGGACTTCTTCCGTCTTTCGGGCATTTTCCGCGATGTTTATATTCTTGAACGTGACGCGGTTCACATCCGTGATATCTTTATTGATTATAATGTTGCCGAAAATCTGCAGAGCGCAGACATTGATATAACCGCCGATATTACAGGCAGTGCAGAAATAGGCTATAAGCTGACCTGTCCCTGCGGCAAGGTACTGTCCGATTTTAAAGCGGGCGGCAAAGCAACGGTTCATATCGACAGCCCCGTATTATGGAACGCTGAAAATCCTCAGCTTTACACGCTTACGGTAAACTGCGGCAGCGAATGGATTTCCTTCCCGCTTGCCGTAAGACGCATTGAAATAAAAGATAAATGTCTGCTCCTCAACGGACAGAAAATAAAACTGCGCGGCATTAACCGCCATGACAGCCATCCCGAAACAGGCTATGTTGTTTCCGTCGAGCATATGCTTCTTGACCTTAAGCTGATGAAGCAGGCAAATGTAAACTGCATACGCACCTCCCACTATCCCAACGACCCGCGTTTCCTTGAAATGTGCGACAGAATGGGCTTCATGCTTGTTGACGAGGCCGACCTTGAAAGCCACGGTATGGGCTACAACTACGGCGACTGGTACTGGGATTACTGGGCATATCTCACCACCGCTCCCGAATGGAAGGAAGCCTGTCTTGACAGGGCAAGCAGACTTTTTGAGCGCGACAAGAATCACGGCTGCGTTATCATGTGGTCGCTCGGCAACGAATCGGGCTGCGGCGGAAATCACAGACACATGGCAAACCGGATTCGCTCCCGTCTGCCGAAGGCAATCATTCACTACGAAAACGCACGCATAGAATATCAGGAAAGACTCGGCACGGATTTCACCGATATTTCCGATGTTGAAAGCCGCATGTACGCTTCGCTTGATTATCTTGAGGAATACCTCAACGACCCGAAAATGACAAAGCCCTTCTTCTACTGCGAATACGTTGCGGCATGGAGTACGGGCGATATTCCGCTGCACTGGGATAAGTTTGAGGATTATGACCAGTACTGCGGCGGCTGCGTATGGGAGTGGACTGACCACGCCGTCAATATCGGTACGGCTGAAAATCCGAAGTACCGTTACGGCGGAGATTTCGGAGACTATCCCAACGATTACATCTACTGCGTTGACGGACTTGTATACCCCGACCGCCGTCCCCGTCCGGGTTTTTACGATATGAAAATCACATATCAGCCCTTTGACGCGACATATGAAAACGGAACGGTTACAGTCAGAAACAAGAGGTATTTCACCGACCTTTCCGATATCGATATAGAATGGGCTGTTGAGGAAAACGGAAAGGAAATCATGGGCGGCAGGCTCGGCAGCGCGGATATAGCGCCGAGAGAGAAAAAGACATACAGACTTTTCGACAGCCTCGACCTCGACGCATTCACAACGCTGATTCTCCGCTTCCGTCAGAACAGCGATACCGAATGGGCGGAAAAAGGCTATGAGGTCGGCCACATTCAGTTTATTCTCTGCGATAAGACAATCGCTGTTGAGACAAAGGAAAAATCCGCTCTCGCACTTGATGAAAGCAGAACAAAAATTAAAATTTCCTGCGGCGGAACAGAATATATTTTCGATAAAATCACAGGCAGAATTATTTCGATAAATAACGGCACAGAGCTGCTGAAGGAACCGCTCAGCTTCAACCTTGACCGAAGCTATCATCCGAGCAACGGCAATCAGAGTCAGTGGAAGCGCGCAAGATATGAGCATGCGTATCAGAAAACCTACAGCACTGAAATCACCGAAAACAGCGCGGATAAAATTGTGATTCTCACAAAGATTTCCTTCGCCTCACCTGCGATGCCGCCTGCGCTGCGGGCAGATGTTTACTACACCTTTACAGCCGACGGCAGACTGAACATTTCAGTCAGGGCAAAGGTCACCGAACGCGCCCCCGCCCTGCCGAGATTCGGACTTAACATTGTCATGCCGAAGAGCTTTGACAATATGAAATATGTCGGCTACGGTCCCGTTGAAACCTACTGCGACCGCTTCAGAAGTCAGATGATTTCGGAATACAGCACCACGGCAGCGGAAAACTTTGAGCATTACATCATGCCGACCGAATGCGGCGCGCATTACAGAACAAAGCTTGCAGGCGTAACCGACGCCGACGGAAAAGGTCTTGAGTTTGCGGACACAAGCACCGACGGTTTCCTTTTCAACGCGAAGCATTACACCGACAGTCAGCTTCTTGAAACACAGCACGATGACGAGCTGACGGAGCTTGACAAAACGATTGTATCAGTCGATTACAAAATGCACGCCGACTGTCCCGGCTTTGCGGAGCTTGAACCGTGGCGAACCTTTGACGAAAAAGAATTTGAATTCTCATTTGATATAGCAGTTAAATAAAAAGGAGTGTATTAAAATGAAACAGTTTATGGACAGGGATTTTCTTCTTTACAACGACACCGCAAAGAAGCTCTTTCATGAGTGTGCGGCTGACATGCCTATCTTTGACTGGCACTGCCACCTTTCTCCGAAGGAGATTTATGAAAACAGACAGCCTGCCGACATCACAGAGCTGTGGCTTGCAGGCGACCACTACAAGTGGCGCGCAATGAGAAGCTTCGGAATTGACGAAAAATATATCACAGGCGACGCTTCAAGCTATGAAAAATTCAAGGCATGGGCAAAGGCAATGCCTTACTGCATCGGCAATCCCCTTTACCACTGGACACACCTTGAGCTTCAGAGATATTTCGGCATTTATGAGCCGCTTTCGGAAAAGACAGCTGACAGAATCTGGGAAGAAGCCAACGCAAAAATTGCCGCGGGCGGCTTCACTCCCCGTGAGCTTATCGAAAAGTCAAACGTAAACTTTGTCTGCACAACAGACGACGCCGCGGATACTCTTGAATATCACAAGCTTATCAAAGAAGATAAGAACTTCAAATGTAAGGTTATCCCCGCTTTCCGTCCCGACAAGGCTCTGAGCATCGACCTGTGGACCTTCCTCCCGTGGCTTGAAAGCCTTGAAAAGGTAAGCGGTCAGAAGATTGATACATATAAGAAGCTGACGGAGGTTCTTAAGGAAAGAATCGCTTTCTTTGCCGAAATGGGCTGCCGCGCAAGCGACCACGGCTTCCTCTATGTTCCCTACAAGCGTGCATCGGAAGATGAGCTTGAAGCGATTTTTGCAAAGGCACTCAATAAGGAAGACTTAAGTGAAACAGAGGTTGACATGTATAAAACCGAGCTGTTCCGCATGTTCGCAAAGGAATACGCGCGCCTCGGCTGGGGCTGTGAAATCCACATCGGTCCCATGAGAAACAACAACACAAAGATGTTCAAAGCAATCGGACCCGACACAGGCTTCGATTCAATCGGCGACAGAAATATTGCAGAAGACCTTTCGAAAATGCTTGACTCGCTTGCAGTTGAGGACAGCCTGCCGAAGACGGTTCTTTTCTGCCTCAATCCGAAGGACAACTATGTTCTCGGCTCAATGCTCGGCAACTTCCAGAACAGTGAAGCCGCTTCAAAGATTCAGTTCGGCTCAGGCTGGTGGTTCAACGACAATATCGACGGTATGCGTGAACAGCTGAAGGCACTCGGCAATCTCGGTGTTCTCGGTAAATTTGTCGGCATGGTAACAGACTCAAGAAGCTTCCTTTCTTATCCGCGTCACGAATATTTCCGCCGCATTCTCTGCGGTCTTGTAGGCGACATGGTTGAAAACGGACTTTATCCCTTCACAGATGAGCTTGAGCAGATAATCAAGGATATTTCCTATAACAACGCGGTAAATTATTTCGGAGTATAACCGCAGAACCTGCGGGCGGTAAGCAGAAATAATGCTGCTGTGCGCGAGCCGGCGGAGTGTCTCCGCTCCCTCGCCGGGTCGGCGGTTATCAGAATTCTGTTACCCTGCGCGAGCCGTAAGAAATGTACAAATTGCAATTTATACAACCGTTTTCAGGAGAAAATTATGAAAGACTTAATCATAATCGGTTCGGGCGGTCTCGGACGCGAAACTGCGTGGACGGCGGAACGAATCAATGCGGTAAAACCCGAATGGAACATTCTCGGCTTCATTGACGACAACATTCAGATTCAGGGACGGACTATCGACGGCTACAAGGTCATCGGCACAACCGCCGCCGCGAAGAACTATCCCGACGCATACTTTGTCTGCGCCGTCGGAAGCGCCCGAATCCGCAGAATTATCGTTGAAAAAATAAAAAGCCTTGCAGATGTAAAATTCGCAACGCTTATTGACCCTGCGTCAACATTCAGCAGCGAGAGAATCGAGGTCGGCGAAGGCTGTATCATCTGCGGCAACACCTATATCACTCTTGATATAAAAATCGGAAATCATGTCTACATCGGCGGCAACGCAACCGTCGGTCATGACGCGCAGATAGGCGATTTTGTAACGCTCTATCCCGGCGCAAATCTCTCGGGCAGCACGCACATCGGAAGCGGCTGCGAGCTTGGCACAGGCTCGCAGGTCATACAGGGTCTGTCCGTCGGCAACGGCACAATTGTCGGCGCAGGCTCGGTTGTCGTGCGCAACCTTCCGCCCGACTGCACTGCAGTGGGAGTCCCCGCAAAGCCGATAAAAATGCACGGGAATACATTATAGAAAAAATAAAAGCAGGAGATACCTCAATCTGAAGTATCTCCTGTTTTGTTAAGCCGTTTTTCTCCTTCGCTTTCATTTTTCATCATCGATGAATACAATAATACAGTGAAACAAATCGGCAGTCGGTTAATTTTTGATTAAAAAATTACAATAAATTATTATTTTGCGGAGTACCTCCGCACGTTCGCCGTGTGGGTGGTTATCAGAATTATTATTACCGTGCGCGAGCAATAAGATATATACAAAATGGTATTTGTCGATGTAATTTCAATCATACTGCGTAGGGGCGATTCATGAATCGCCTGTCAAAATCTTCAGTAATTCTACGGGACATTCGTGAATGTCCCCTACAAGCTTTAAATTAAAAAGGTGTCATTCTGAGCAAAGCGAAGAATCTCAGCCTGCCGTTTTTGAGATTCTTCGTCGTTCCTCCTCAGAATGACATTACATGTTCCAACTGCTCGCGCAGGGTAACAGAACTCTGATAACTGCCGAACCAGCG
>JAZUDP010000090.1:0-12296 GCA_045639705.1 Acutalibacteraceae bacterium | reverse complement strand
TCGCCTTATACTTGCTGAAAAACCTTGAAATACGCGAGTATTCCTGCGGTTTTGTCAGCAGCGTCTAAGTCTGATTCTATCTCATTCAAAACTACTCCGTATCTGAAAACAACAGATTTCAGATGAAGAACAATGAAAAAGAGGGCAGCATACTGACGTATGTTGCCCGCTTTTGAAGCAGTTATTCGCTGAAAGATGCGTTTTCAGACGGTTTATCCCTTACTGAAGTCGCCCTTACCCCGTGTTTTTTATGTATTTCGGTTTACCACTTGAAATCCTTCATTGTAACAGATGTTGTTGCTTCTGCTACGCCTGATGAACCCATAACGTTTGCGAGGTCCATATGGAAATCAAACTTTGCGTTAAGAGAAACGATGTTGCCTGTCTTTGAATTGATAACAACATTGATAACAGCGCCTGAATACTTTTCGCTGATATCGCCCTTTGCTGCGCCCGGAACATCATCAATAGCAGCGATAATGTTCTGTGCCGGCTTGTGGTCCCAGTAATCCTTATCGTCAGCGCCGCATGCAAGACCTGAACGGTCAAGAGGAGCGTTGTTTGAGTTTACAACCTGGCCGCCCTTAACTGAGCTTGTGCCGTCCTTGATGTTGATTGTGATAAGATAGTTGTCGCCTGACTGCTTGCAGGTAGCGTTTGTGACATCAGCAGCTGTAAGCTTTGATGCCTGGAAATACTTGTGGTAGCTGTCCTTATCCTCTGCTGTAACTGTCTTTGAGAACTTATTGGCATCGCCTACGCCCATGAACTGATAAACAATGCTCTTGAAAGCCTTAAGTGCAACACCTGCTTCGTATTTCTTTTCTGTTGTTGTTCTGTCCTTCTGGAAGGGGACAGCAGCCTTTGCAGCCTTTGCTGTAGCTGTGTTGTAGTAGCTGATGATTTCAGCGGGTGTTTTGGGCATTGATGAACCTGCTTCTGCGGGCTTGGAATCGGTTTTGCCTGCGTCCGCTGTGCCTGCGTCTGCCGCGCCTGTATCCGCTGCGCCTGCGTCTGCTGCGCCTGCATCCTCTGTGCCTGCGTCCTCTGTACCTGCGTCTGCTGCGCCTGCGTCCTCTGTGCCTGCGTCTGCCGCGCCTGCATCGTCATAGCCTGCGAACGGATCGTCTGCAGGAGTTGTGTCGTCGCCTGCTGTCTCAGATGCCGATGAATCTGTGTTGATTCCTGCAAGCTTTGCGTCGGCAATCTTACCGAAGCCTGAGCTTACCGATGCGCTTACGATGCCGAAGCATGCAAGAGCTGCAACACACTTGATTATGGTGTTCTTTGTTTCCTGATCAAGTCCGCCGCCGTTTGCCTTTTTCTCTGCTTTCTTTGCAGCCTTTGCTTCTTTTTTGGCTGCTTTATCTGCCTTTGCCATTTTATATATGCCCCTTTCAAAACATAATATATTAAGTTTATTATACTTTTTTGACGAATAAAAGTAAATATCTTCGATGTCAAAAATTAAGTCGAAATTTTGTGCAAAATTACCTGTTTTATGTCTTTTTAACCGTTCTGTAAAGAAGGCATTTCAGCAAAGCGAAGCGAAATCTTTTTATTCTTTTTCCTTTATGCCGGACATATATATTAAACCGGTGATATTATGTCTGATGCAAGAGAACTGATGAAAAACACCGTGCTTCTGACTGCGGCCTCTTTTCTTATGAGAACGGTTTCCGTCGGGTTCAATATTTATCTGACAAACAGAATCAGCGCCGACGGAATCGGACTGTTTCAGCTGATTTTTGCCGTCTACGCCCTTGCGATAACCTTTGCGTGTTCGGGAATAAAGCTGACGGCAACGCGTCTTGTGGCTGACAGCCTTGCCCTCGGAAGGAAAAACAGCCGTCAGCTCATAATGTACTGTATTCTTTATGCGCTTTTCTGCGCTGTTGTAACTGCCTTTGTTCTGCTTGTCTTTTCAGAATTTATCGGGGAGAAATGGATAGGGGACGCAGGAAGCACGGCTCCGCTCAGAGTGCTGTGTGTAAGCCTGCCGTTTGTTGCCGTATCGGAGGCGCTTGACGGTTATTTTACCGCTGTCGGCAGACTTGTAAGGTATACCTTTGTTCAGTTTCTTGAACAGATTTTCAAAATTGCCGTTACCGTCATCGCTCTCGGAAAGACGGCCGCCGGAAGTCCTGAAGCCGCCTGTACCGCGGTAACCTTCGGCATTTCCGCGGCGGAAATATTTTCCCTTGCCTGTGTGCTTATTCTTTACAGGCTTACATCCGGAAAAACAGAGCTGTCTGAAAAACGGAACATCATTATTAATAAGCTGCTGAAAATAGCAATACCGGATGCGGTAGGCTCTGAAATGCGCTCAATTCTGATGACTGTCGAGCATCTGCTTATTCCTGCCGGACTGAAAAAATCCGGCAGCAATCCGCAGAGCGCAATAGCGACCTACGGTGTTATTCACGGAATGTCTCTGCCTCTGCTGCTTTATCCCTCCGCTCTGCTGTCATCGCTTGCAGGCCTGCTCATTCCCGAAATATCGGCCGCCCACATTGCGGGCGAAAGAACGCGAATAAGTTACATTATTGCACGCGTAATGCACATGACGCTGATTTTTTCAATCGGAACGGCGGGGATAATGTATTTCAACGCCGAAAAGCTGTCGCTTGCCGTATACGGCAGTACTGATTCCGCATTCTATATTCAGATTATTGCACCGCTGATACCGATAATGTATACCGATATGTCGGTTGACGGAATGCTTAAGGGACTTGACCAGCAGCTGAGCTGCATGAGATATAATATAATTGATGCGGCCCTGTGCGTTGTGCTTGTGTATTTTCTTGTTCCTGTAATGGGAGCGGAAGGGTATATCATCGTAATTTTTGCAAGCGAGTGCATCAATTTCTTCCTCAGCCTCCGCAGACTGTCGGTTGTAAGCGAGGTCAGGGTGGAGCTTTTCAAGGATATTTTTATTCCTCTGCTCTGTGTGATATCCGCAAACCTTTTTAAAAATATTCTGTGCGGGATTATTTCCGTTCCTTCGGATTTAAAATCCGCCGCGGCTTTTGAGACGGTTTTATCCGTAATCTGCTATTCAGCTCTGCTCATTATTTTCCGTTCTATAGACAATGACGAGGTTTTGTGGATAAAACGCCTGATAAAGCCTGCAAAGGCTTGAATAAAAAAACGCTTTATGATATTATTATCTCAAATCAAAGGAGGTAATAATTATGGCAAAGAAAATCGGATATGCCGTTGTAGGTCTCGGTGTCGGAATGACTCACGCGAAGGCGGCGTATAACAGCAAAAATGCGGACCTTGTTGCAGTCTGCGACCTTATTGAGGAAAAGCTTGAAAAAGCAAAGGAAAAATTCCCCGGAATTCTTACATATACAAGCTTTGAGGAAATGCTTAAGAATCCCGATATTGATATAGTAAGCATCGCCGTTCCGAGCGGAAAGCATGCCGAGCTTGCGGTTCAGGCTATGGAAGCAGGCAAGAACGTGCTTGTTGAAAAGCCCATTGATATAACGGTTGACGCCGCAATGAAAATTGAGGAGGCCCGCATCCGTACAGGCATGAAGGCAGGCGTTGTTCATCAGAACAGAAACAACATTGACATGCCTCCGATTATGGACGCTATTCGTTCGGGCAGAATCGGCAAGGTTATTCTCGGCGATTTTGCGGTT
This sequence comes from Acutalibacteraceae bacterium, assembly GCA_045639705.1. GTDB lineage: Bacteria > Bacillota > Clostridia > Oscillospirales > Acutalibacteraceae > CAG-488. Next base: position 8,643 of record JAZUDP010000090.1, on the reverse strand, counting down.
AAATGGTACCGCACACAGGAATATTATGACAATGGCGGCTGGAGAGGCACATGGGAAATGGACGGCGGCGGTTCGCTTATGAATCAGGCGGTTCATACCGTTGACCTTATGCAGTGGATGATGGGCGATGTTGAAAGCATCACTTCTCAGATGGGTATATACAACCATGTTATAAAGACAGAAGACCTCACAGCTTCTCTTATCAAATTCAAATCCGGTGCAGTTGCGACCTTTATCAGTACAACCTGCGCTTATCCCGGAATCCGTACAGGCATCAAGATTTACGGAACAAACGGCTCGATTGAAGCTGACGGCGATACTCTCGAGCTGTGGAAATTCAAGGATGCCGATGAAAACGAAGAAAAGGAAATGCTTGAAAAATTCGGCGGAGACGGCTCCGCAGCCGCGCTTGACCCGACTCTTTGCGTCGGCCATGCTTCAATCGTCGAGGATATGATTGCCGCAGTTCGCGATGACCGTGACCCGCAGATTGTTCCCACCGAGGCAATAAAGAGCGTTAAAATAGTAAATGCAATTTACGAATCGGCAAAGACGGGAAAGACAATTTATTTCTGATAAAAAAATTCAAAAAAAGAGAAAGCAGGGCAAAACGCTCTGCTTCTTCTTTTATAAAAATGTTATATTTCTGCGGATTAAAGCTTATAAAAAGGGGGAACGGTTCGACGTGTGCAGCATCGAACCGTTCAAGGGAAAGAGAAAATAAAAATGAAAATAGAGATGTTTATCTCTGAAAAAAGACTACCACACAACGCCTCGCTATTTGTTAACAAACTATGAACAAACTGTTGCTAAACTGTAAATCTTAAGAAAATCTTAAGATAATGGCGCAAATATTAAGTTTTACTTAATTTTTATTATTTAAATGCGTTTAAAAGCACTCTTGACTGAAATATGTTTTTTTGATATTATCATTACAATATTTATGCAGGGGGTTGTGTAATGGAAAATTTTAAAGAAAGCGGCTTTATGTATGCTATTGCGGCAATGGTAATAGCCTTTGTTGTATTTCAGTCCCTGTTCTTCCTCGTAAGAGCATGGAAGCACGGCAAAAAGGTCGGGTTAACCGCAAAGGATATGAAGAATGCGATAACCTCAAGCGCACTTTTTACCATCGCTCCGGCAATTGCCATTCTTGCAACCGTTGTTGTTCTTTCAAGCTCGCTGGGCGTTGTTCTTCCGTGGATTCGTCTGACGGTTGTCGGTAATCTTCAGTATGAGGTTACTGCGGCACAGAACGCGATGGAGGCCTTCAATGACGGAGAGCATGCCGCTGTATTCGGTCAGGAAATCACGGACCTGAAAATTTTTGCGGCTGTATCATGGGTTATGACAATCGGCGTTATCTTTTCGCTTGTTCTTCTTCCTCTTTTCTTCAAGAAATTTCAGAAGAAGTTCAGCAGCCTTTCAATTATCAAAAACGATGACGGAAACGGCGGAGAAAACAAATTCGGCGATATCATTTCCGCCGCAACGTTTATCGGACTTATATCCGCGTTTATCGGCAATGCGCTTGCGGGCAAGGCGTCGACGATTGTGAAGGACGGCGAGAAGGTTCAGATAGGTATGGGCGCGGGCGTAATGTCACTGATTGTTCTGATTACCTCCGTTGTTGTTCTGCTGATTCTTCAGAAAATCTGTAACAAACATAAGTGGGAAAAATTCGAGCCTTTTGTAATGCCTATCAGCATGTTTGCGGGCATGGCGGTTGCGATACTTGTATATAATGTTTTACCCGAAAGTATTTCTATGCTGGAATGGAGGCCTGTAATAAAATGAGCAGAAATAAAAATGAAGTGTCTTATATAGACCGTACCCACATGTGGGGCAGAATATTCTCCGTTACGGCTCTCTGCGTGCTTATTGCGGTGCCGACGCTTATCTGTCTTCACTATAACGTATGGCCCTCGGCAAATCAGGTTTTCAGCGGACTCTGGAAGGTTCTGATTATTTTCTGGCCTACGGCTGTGCTTGAAATTGTAGTTTTCTCACCCATGCTCGGCACGGGCGCAACATATCTTTCGTTTGTTACGGGCAATATCTCAAACCTTAAGCTGCCCTGCGTACTCAATTCCCGCGAGCTTGCAAAAACAAAGCCGGGAACCGAGGCGGACGAGGTTATCTCGACAATTGCCGTAGCAACATCGGCGATAACAACAACGGTTATTCTTGCAATCGGCGTTATCGCTCTGGCGCCGTTCCTTTCAAAAATCACGGCACCGGGTTCATTCTTTGCACCTGCCTTCAATCAGGTTCTTCCCGCGCTGTTCGGCGCTCTCGGCGCAGGCTATTTTGCAAAGCACTGGAGAATTTCATTTGTTCCGATTCTCACGTCAGTTGTTGCACTCATATTTGACGGCAACCTCGGAACAGGCACGCTTATTCCGATTTGCGTTGTTGTTTCAATTCTCGGCGCGTATCTTATGTATCTCAGCGGTTTCCTTACAGGCGGCATAAAGCCCGAAAATCCGCTTAAGATGAAAAAATAAAAAAACACTTGATATTTTCGGAATAATGTGGTAATATAATTACTGTAAGTTAAGATGTATTGACAAAGGAGTGGGGCAACCCGCTCTTTTGTGCTGTTAAAGGAGGGAAAATATGGCTTCCAAAGGAAAGGGCGGAAACACCGTCAATATTGTATGGCAGCTCGCCGAGCCTTTTGCAAAGGAACTCGGGCTTGAAATCTGGGATGTCCGATTTGAAAAGGAGGGCGCCGACTGGTTCCTTCGCGTTTTCATCGACAAGGAAGGCGGCGTTTCAATCAATGACTGCGTTGACATGACTCACGCCATTGACAAGCCGCTTGACGAGGCTGACCCGATTGAGCAGAGCTACTGCCTTGAGGTATGCTCGCCCGGAGTTGAGCGTGACCTTAAGCGTGACGAGCATTTTATGAAATTTATCGGTGCGCCGGTAATGGTCAGACTTATCAGACCGCGCGACGGGCTGAGAGAATTCAAGGGTATCCTCGCAAGCTATGACAACGGAAATTTTGAGCTTCGTCTTGAGGACGGAACAGGGCTCATGATAAATAAAAAAGAAACATCTTATGTAAAACTTGATGATTTCGGAGGAGAAGAGTAATGGTAAACAAGGAACTTTTTGCAGCACTTAAAGCTCTTGAAAAAGTAAAGGGTATCCCGATGGACACACTTTGCGAAAGCATTCAGAAGGCTCTTGTCACGGCTGTCAAGCGTGACTACAACAACAAGGACATCGTTTTCTGCGAGCTTAATCCCGCAGACGAAACAATCCGCGTATTTGTAAGATACAATGTAGTAAGCGAGGTTTTCGACCCCGATGAGGATCTTACCGTTGAACAGGCTCAGAAGTATAAGCCCACAGCTATTGTAGGCGATATCATCGAGGTTGAGCTTGAAACAAAGGAAGTCAGCCGTATTGCTGCCGACAAGGGCAAGCACGTTATCCGTCAGGGTATCCGCGAGGCTGAAAACGGAAGACTCCGCGAGGAATTCCAGAGCCATAATCAGGAAATCGTTACAGCCAAGGTTTCACGCGTTGACCCCGAAACAAAGGACGCTGTTGTTGAAATCGGCAAGGCACAGGAAACACTGTTCAGAAGCGAGCAGATTGCCAACGAAACCCTTCTTCCCGGTATGCTTATCAAGGTTTATATTGCAGGCGTATCAGACGGAAAGGAAGGCAAGCGCGGCCCGAGAGCCACTATTTCAAGAACACATCCCGGCCTTGTAAAGCGTCTCTTTGAGGCTGAGGTTCCCGAAATCTACGACGGAACGGTTGAAATCAAGTCCGTTTCCCGTGAGGCAGGCTCAAGAACAAAGATTGCAGTTTATTCCGCAGATGAGAATGTTGACGCGGTAGGCGCATGCATCGGCCCGCGCGGCGCTCGTGTAGGCAAGATTGTCGACATGCTCTACGGCGAGAAAATCGATATAGTAAAATACAGCGACGATCCGGCAGAGTTTATTGCGGCATCTCTTGCTCCTGCCGATGTTGTTTCTGTTACAGTTGATGAAAACGGTGAAAAGGCATGCCGTGTAATCGTTCCCGACCTTCAGCTTTCACTTGCTATCGGCAACAAGGGACAGAACGCGCGTCTTGCCGCAAAGCTTACAGGCTGGAAGATTGACATCAAGCCCGAAAGCGGAAAAATTGATTCGTCAATTATACTCTGATATCAGGGAGTGAACGGTGTGCAGCAGAAAAAAATACCGCTTCGCAAATGTACGGGCTGCGGCGAAATGAAGCCGAAAAAAGAGCTTGTCCGTGTCGTTAAAACTCCGGAGGATGAAATTCTGATGGATTTAACGGGAAGAAAGAACGGCAGGGGAGCCTACATTTGCCGTGATGTTGAATGTCTTAAAAAGGCAAGAAAGTCAAAGCGCATCGAAAAGTCGTTTCAGTGCAGTATACCCGACGAGGTTTACGATAAAATGGAACAGGAGCTGAAAAGCGGTGAATGATACAGCTCTCAGTCTTTTAGGTCTTTGCCGCAGGGCAGGGAAGATGAGCATGGGACATGACGCATGCAAGCAGTCACTGAAATTCGGAACTGCCGAAGCCTGCTTCATATGCTCTGATGCATCCGAACGCCTGAACGGTGAAATCCTGAACCTTGCCGAAGCGGCCGGCAAACCGCTTTATGCAGTCAGATACACCATGCTTGAAATAGGGCAGGCGACGGGATTCAAAGCAAGCGTCTTTACTGTGGACGATGCAGGCTTTGCAAAATCATTTATAAAGAAACTTAACGATAACAAATCCGGAGAGGAGCGAGTTTATGGCAAGTAAGTACAGAATTCGTGAAATAGCTGCCGACTTCGGCGTTGCAGGAAAAGATATTATGAAAATTCTTACCGACCGTTTCGGTGAGGCAAAAAGATCTTCTGTAACTGCTCTTGAAGAGGCGGAGCTTGATATTATTTTTGAAACATTTACAAAGGAAAACAGCGTTGAAAGCTTCGACGAATACTTTGCGTCCGCTGCCGAAAAGCAGGAGGAAAAAGCCGCAGAACAGGAAGCGGCTGCAGAGCAGAGTGAAAAGAAGGATGAAGCTGAAAAAACCGGGAAGGCTAAAAAGGCTGATAAGTCTGATAAGGCTGAGCCTGTAAAGGACAAAAAGTTCGAACAGAAGCAGAAGGAACAGCCAAAGAAGAAGCCCAAGGACCCCAACGCAGCTCCGCAGGCACGCACAAAGGGCGAGGCAAGAACGGTTGACACCCGCGCAAACGATGTTGACCTTGAGAAGTACAACGAGCGTTACGAGAATATTGCGCCTGCAAACCGTATGCAGACCGATAAAACAACAAATAAGCAGAAGCTTAAGCAGAAGTCACAGCAGTACCGCAAGCAGGGTATGCGTTCGTCTCACCGTGAGACAGAGGCCGAAAAGCTCAAGAGACTTGAGGCTGAACGTGCGAAGAAGCCCCAGCTCAAGATTACCGTTCCCGACGAAATCACAGTCGGAGGACTTGCAGAGCTGCTTCATATGACAGCCGCAGAGGTTATCAAGAAGCTCTTCATGCTCGGTCAGATGGCAAGCGTTAACGAGGTTATCGACTACGATACGGCTGAAATCGTTGCGACAGAGCTTGGTGCAAAGTGCGAACGCGAGGTTGTTGTTACAATCGAAGACAGAATCATCGACGCGAGCGATGACGACGAGGGCGACCTTGTTCTCCGCGACCCCGTTGTATGCGTTATGGGTCACGTTGACCACGGCAAGACATCTCTTCTTGACGCAATCAGAAATACATCTGTTACGGCTACCGAGGCGGGCGGTATCACACAGGCTATCGGTGCATACAGAGTAGAAATCAACGGACATAAGATTACATTCCTTGATACACCCGGTCACGCCGCATTTACGGCAATGCGTGCCCGCGGTGCGCAGGCTACAGATATAGCGGTTTTTGTTGTTGCCGCCGATGACGGTATCATGCCGCAGACAATTGAGGCAATCATCCATGCAAAGGCCGCGAATGTTCAGATTATTGTTGCTATCAACAAGATGGACAGACCCGGTGCAAATCCCGATAAAATCATGCAGCAGCTTACAGAACACAGCCTTGTTCCCGAGGAGTGGGGCGGCGATGTTATCTGCGTTCCCGTTTCGGCCAAGACACATCAGGGCATTGATTCTCTTCTCGAAAGCATTCTCCTTGTTTCGGAAATGCAGGAACTCAAAGCCAATCCCAACAGAGCCGCAAAGGGTATTGTCATTGAAGCGCGTCTTGACAAGGGCAGAGGTCCTATTGCAACTCTCCTTGTTCAGAAGGGTACTCTTAATTCGGGCGATATCATCGTTGCAGGTCAGGCTGTCGGCCGTGTCCGCGTTATGACAGACTACAAGGGCAAGAAGGTCAAGTCCGCAGGCCCGTCTGTTCCCGTTGAAATCATGGGTCTTGCAGAGGTTCCCAATGCAGGCGATATCTTTGACGCAGTAAGCGACGAGCGTCTTGCGCGTGAGCTTGTTGAGCAGAGAAAGAACGAGGCTAAGGAAGAGCAGTTCAAGTCACAGCAGAAGGTTACTCTTGTCAATCTCTTTGATTCACTTAGGGAGGGCGAGATGAAGGAGCTTAACGTTGTTGTCAAGGCTGATGTTCAGGGCTCGGCAGAAGCTGTCAAGCAGAATCTTGAAAAGCTTTCAAACGACGAGGTCCGCGTTCGCGTTATCCACAGCGGTGTCGGCGCTCCCAGCGAGTCCGATATCATGCTTGCAAACGCGTCAAACGCTATTATTGTCGGCTTCAATGTCCGTCCCGACCCCGTTGCAGTTACACTTGCCGAGCGTGACGGAATCGACATGAGAATGTACCGCGTTATCTATGACTGCATCGAGGAAATCGAATCCGCTATCAAGGGTATGCTTGCTCCCAAGTTCCGTGATGTTGAACAGGGCAGAATCGAAGTCAGAAACGTTATCACAATTTCCTCAGTCGGCAAGGTTGCGGGCTGCTATGTTCAGGACGGTAAGGTTACAAGAAGCTCCAAAATCCGTGTCGTTCGTGACGGTATCGTAATTGCTGAGGACGAAATCGCTTCTCTCCGCCGATTCAAGGACGATGTTAAGGAAGTCGCTTCCAACTACGAATGCGGCATAAGCCTCAACAAGTTCTCCGATATCAAAGAGGGCGACATTTTTGAAGCGTTCACAACTGAGGAATACAGAGACTAAGAGGGAAAGCTATGGCAGGATACAGAATAAACAGAGTTTCCGAGGATATCAGGCGCGAGCTTGTAGCTGTTATCCGCGAGCTTAAGGACCCGAGAGTAAAGGATAAGCTTATCACCGTAGTTCGCGTTGAGGTCAGCTCGGACGCCTCCTACGCTAAGGCTTATGTCAGCGCTCTTGACGGAATAGAAACGGCCAAAGAGGCTGTAAAGGGACTTAAGAGCGCGACGGGCTATATCCGCCGCGAAATCGGACAGCGTCTGCATCTGAGAAAAACTCCCGAAATTACATTTGTTGCCGACGATTCAATCGAACACGGCATGAACATAGTTAAAATTATGGATGAATTAAGGACTGAGGAAGAATGATTATTGATTTGAATTCAGCTGCTGAATTTTTAAAAAGCAATAATAATTTTCTTATTCTTGTACACGGCAATCCCGACGGCGACACACTGGGCTGCGGACTTGCGCTTAAGGAAGCTCTTGCCTCTCTCGGCAAGACCGCCCGCGTCTGCTGCGGCGACCCCGTTCCGAAAAAATTCGGTTACATGGGCGAAACCGACAGCGACAGCTTTACGCCTGACACAATAATTGCCGTCGATGTTGCCGACCCCAAGCTTTTAGGCAAAAGCTTTGAAGCGAAGTACGCCGATAAAGTGGATTTATGCATTGACCACCACGGCTCAAATATTCAGTATGCAAAGCGCACTCTTCTTGACCCGAAGGCAGCGGCGGCATGCGAGATTATTTTACAGCTTATCCGTGAGCTTGATGCTGCTGTTACAAAGAACATTGCTGACTGCATTTATACGGGTCTGACAACCGATACAGGCTGCTTCCGCTATTCAAATGTAACCCCGCGCACAATGCGTATGGCGGCGGACATGATTGAAGCGGGGGCGGAAAATGCAAAAATCAATACCGTCATGTTCGAGACAAAGACAAAAACATATGTTGCGCTTGAACGCCTTGCACTTGACGGAATGAAGATGTATTTTGACGGAAAATGTGCGTTTGTAACCGTTACGCAGGAGATGTACCGTATAAGCGGCTCGGACGAGTCCGAGGTTGACGCAATCGCGGCGATTCCGCGTCAGATTGAAGGTGTGCTTGTTGGAGTCACAATGCGCGAAAAGACCGACGGAACATACAAGGTTTCAATGCGGAGCGGCGAAGGCGTGAACGTTTCCGAAATCTGCGCCCTGATGGGCGGCGGCGGACACCCGAGAGCCGCAGGCTGCACGGTAAACGGCGGCCTTGAAGCAGCGGTAAAGACAGTTCTTGAAAATATCGAAAAATTCATATAATTAAACGCCGGCTGATTTGGGCGGTGCAAATTAGGGAGAAACCGGTTTTGAATGGCTATAATCGCCTTATACTTGCTGAAAAACCTTGAAATACGCGAGTATTCCTGCGGTTTTGTCAGCAGCGTCTAAGTCTGATTCTATCTCATTCAAAACTACT
>JAZUDP010000089.1:0-27964 GCA_045639705.1 Acutalibacteraceae bacterium | reverse complement strand
TGCCGCCCGAAAGAGTTGACCGCCTTTTTGCGGGGATGGGCTGTCACACGCAGGGTGAGCTTTATTCGCATATGAGAAACACCATACTCACGCATATGTCGCTGAATGTGATAGCGCCGCCCATGCTTGAACCGAACCGTGAGAGTATGGAGTTCATAAGGCACAGCACCGGAATATATAAAAGCTTTATACGCCCGTTTCTGCCGGACGCCAAAATCTTTCACCATACGCCGACGGAAGCGGATATTGAAAAAAGCGGATATGTTGCGCTTGAGGCTGCTTCACCCGACGGAAAAAGGTCTGCTGTTGCAGTTTTTGCCGATACAGAATACTCAGGCGAACGTATTACCGTCATACCCAAAGGTGTGGATTACAGCAGGGTTTATTCGGTTACTGCCGACAACAGCCGTCAGAAGTTCACGCTTATGGGCAGCTATCTGCTGACAAACGGTATTGATATTACAATCAGCGCTCCGCTTTCTTCAGAGCTGCTTCTGATAGAGGAAATACCCTGCTGAATACAAGCCTGTTTATATCTTAAGCACAGACGGTCTGTGCAGTGCGGAAGCGATTTCTGCCGCCGGATTATTAATGAGTTTTTAAAAATTCATTGAAAATATTTCGATATTCGTATATAATTATTATGATGTTTTGCGGATTCGGAGCTATTGTACGGCGAAAGGTGAAAAAACGGACAGAAAAACATCGCTGAAGGGGAGTTATCCGGAACGGTAAAGATAAACCGTACGGATTGATTTCAATATAACAAAACAATAAAAAAGCGGTGCATGACTGCACCTGACTGGAGGAAAAATGGGTTTCTTAAAAAGTATAATCAAAAATGCCGTTGACGACGGTATCAGCAAAGGCATCCGTGACGCGGTAAGCTCCGCAACGGAAAAAATTGTTGCCCCGAAAGCGGAAGCCTATGCTAACAAAGTTGCGGAATCTTTTGATAACGCCACTGAAGGAATGAATGCGGCGGCTGCTGCAAATGCAGAAGAAAAGAAAAGCGGCTTTTCTTCTTTGGAGGAATCGCTGAACAGACTGTCCCAGTCCGCGGAAAAGTATGCCGCAACGCTTGAAAAAGCCACTGAGGTACAGGAAGACCTGAACAAGATGTGGAACGACAGAGTTCCCGATTTTCCCGTATGGTGCTTCGGCGGAAGCAATTTTGGGTTTGATGAAAACGGCACAGCTCAGGATGGCGCAATCTACTATATCTTTAATGCGGAAAACACCACGCAGGAGGGTCTTGATATGTATGTGGCCCTGCTGAAGCAGAACGGCTTCGTGCGCAAATACGCCTCTTCCGATGAAGTCCTGTACAAGGATCTCGGCGGCGAATATCTGGTGTTCGGCAAAACCGATGCCTTCGGCGCCGCACCCGTGATGTCCGTCTCTATGGTTCGCACAAAAGACAGAAGCGAAATCGAATGCTGACCCTGACAAACATTAAAAACAGATTCAACAGTATAACGGAGGAATTAATATGAAAAAGTTTTCAGCAATCCTGCTTGCGGCGGCGATGATTCTTTCACTTGCTGCCTGCGGCGGAAAAACAGAGCCTGATACGCAGGATGTCACAGATGCGCCGCAGACACCTTCCGAGGTTACCGAAAGCACATCATTCCCGGAGGGCGACCCTGCGGAATACAGCCGTGAGTATTGCTAAGAAAAATATCCGGGCGAGAACATCTGTCCGTTCTCTATCGAGGAAAACGGAAAAGAATACAGCTATTATTGGATTTCCGGACTTGAAGGCTGGAACGGCACAATGGAAAGCTGGATTAAACAGCCCTTTAACTGGAACGGCTGGCACAAGACAGCGGACGGCTGCATCGTAAATAAGGACGAAACTCTGAAGATTACAGATAACTGGGCAAGCGGTGACGAATCCATGTCAAGCTGCTGTACGGTAACCACCGAGCCGTACAGCAAGGACGGCGCCGGCAGTCAGGACGCGGCAGCGGGCGAGGATTGGCCGTTCGCGGATTACAGTAAGCCCGAGAAGTGTGAAATCGGCGAAGCAGAGGATTTCGGCTCATTTACAAAGGTCTATGTGAAATGGGAGAGTAAGGATGCCGCAAAGGAATATAAGGAAGCGCTTGCTCTTAACGGCGGAACCACAGCCGACATAGACGGTGCCTATGAGTATAACAGCAGCAAAGTGATGATTTCCTATTCCGAGACAAACTCACTTGCAAACTTTATTATGATTTACAAATAAGAATCAGATAATATTCTGAAACAAGCTGCAGATTCACAGAACCTGCGGCTTGCCTTTTTGTTTTTATTTACGGTATTATTCGCCGGTTGCCATTCTTATGAGTTCCTCGCCCGCGGCACGGCAGAAATTCAGATAGGCGGGAAGCACACGTTCGGGGAAAAGCCCGTAATGCAGCTCCAGTGACAGATTGCCGCGGTAACCGCCGTCACGCAGTACCTTCATCAGCGGCGGCCAGTCCGTTTTGCCCGTGAACGGCGGCTGATGGTCATCTCTGTAGCGGTTGTCATGCACATGGGTGCAGAGCAGGTGAGGCACAACTTTTTCAAGCTCCTTCGCGCTCTCATCTCCGAAAAATCTGCGGCCGTGACCGAAATCCCAGCAGCATCCCGCAGGGTTGTCCGGGCGAACCTCCGATGTTCCGTTCAGCCCTTCGATTATACCGAGCAGCTCCTCGGCGGTACAGCTGCAGCGCGAGCGCGGGTCATCACGCGACTGATTCAGGTTTTCGCAGGCAAGCTTGATTCCTGCGCGGTCGGCACGCTCCGCTACGGGAAGAAACAGCTCAATCTGATTTCTGACAACTTTTTCGCTGTCATAGATTTCTCCGGGAGCAAGGCGGTTTTCATCGGCGTGAACGACAAGATATTCCGCACCGATGGCTGCAGCCGCATCGACTGCCAGCAGATATGATTTCAACACTTCGTCCCGCGGAATTTCGGGATGATTTCTGAAGGACGGCGCATGGGACTGATGTACATGTACGCCTGCGTCCTCGGCAAATTCACGGAAGCGTGCCGCATCGTCTGCCCAGTTGTCGGAGCGGGGGATAAGATAATCAAAATATGAAAAACCGTATTCTTTCAGCATCAGCGCCGTTCGGCGTATTCTTGCTTCATCCGTTTCGCCGGGACGCTGCGCCACGCTTTTGGAAATAAAGCCGAGCGTGATAGACAGGTTCATATATAATCCCACACCTTCCGTTTATATCGCTATGAATACAGTATAGCATATTGCTCCGTTTTTTACAATGTACATTAGGTGAGGGCGTTCACAACTTATTTATACAAATCAAAGAAAATGCTTGACAGGCGACCAAATGGTCGCTATAATAATTTTGCGACCGTTTGGTCACTTTACACAATTCCGGAGGGCGTTATGGGAAAAGATACAAAGGACAGAATTCTTGATGAAGCGCTTGTCAGCTTCGTGGAAAACGGATACAAGGGGACAAATCTGCGCGATTTTGCCGCAGGAATGGGACTCAGCAAATCAGCATTATACAGCCATTTTGAAAGCAAGGAAGCGATATGGAACGCTCTGATTGATAAAATGGAAGCGTATTACGCCGAAGGCTTCGGCTCGGCGGAGCATCTGCCTGAGATTCCGAAAACCGTGGATGAGTTTTATTCTCTTGTCATGCAGATGGTGAATTTTACAATTCACGACGAAAAAATAATTCTGACGCGTAAGCTGCTTCTGACAGAGCAATTTCACGATGACCGCGTCAAAAAGCTTGCTTCCGGGCATTTCATAAACGAAACAAAGGCAATTTATCGGAAAATATTTGAAAAGATGATTGAAAGCGGACTTCTCAGAAATGAAGACCCCGATATGCTTGCGTTTATTTTTACATCTCCAATTACCGCGCTCATTCATTACTGCGACCGTGAACCCGAAAAAGAGACGGAAATCATCGGACGGCTTGAAAAATTTGTGAAGCATTTTATAAAAGTTTACGGAACTGAAAAGGACAGTGAGACTCTGTGACAATAGAAACGGAAAGATTGATTATTAAAGAATTTGATTTGAGCATGGCAAAGGCGGTTCATGAAAATTCACTGGATGAGGATAACAGAAGATTTGTACCCGATGAAGTGTTTGAAACCGAAAATGACGCAAAAGAAACGGTGAAATTTCTGATGAGTCAGTACGGGTCGGAGGACGGACCGCTTGTGTATCCTGTATTTACAAAGAGGAATGAAAATATCGGATATATTCAGCTTGCGCCGATAGAGGAAGGCTGGGAAATCGGATATCATATCGCGAAAAAATATACGGGGAACGGATATGCGACAGAAGCTGTTTCTGCGTTTCTGCCTGTCATTGCCGAAAAGAAATCCCTTTCCGAAATATACGGAATAAGCCTGAAGGAGAATATCGCCTCGGTAAGAGTAATGGAGAAATGCGGATTTGAAAATCTTTACAGCGGGGCAGGAGAATATCAGGGCAAAAGAAGAGAGATTGTTAAGAATATCTGGAAAAAACGCATTGCTGATTAAAAGGGAGTACACAAACTATGAAAGACATTATGGATTTTCTGTCGGCGGCGCTGCCATGGCTCAGCATAGGGCTGCTGCTTGCAATATTCTTTGTACAAAGCAGCCGGGGGAAAAAAGAAAGCAAAAAGAACGCGAATTACAGCACCGAGGGAATGGCGCTGGGAATGTGTTTCGGCACGGCAATAGGCACATCTGTCGGCAATAATACAGGCATCGGACTTACGCTCGGAATGCTGGCGGGGTTTGTAATCGGTTCATTCATTGAAAAAAAGAAGAAAGACGACGGGGAATAGCAAAGGTACTTAAAATGGAAAACAAAGTGATTCAGACAGAAAGACTGTTTCTGCGTGAAATGAATACAGACGATTTTGACGCGTTATATCGGGTCTTAGCCGATTCGGATATAATGCAGCATTACCCTTATTCATTTGATGAAAAACGCGTTCAAAATTGGATTGAACGCAACATGGAACGATACAGAACATTCGGATTCGGACTCTGGGCGGTTTGTCTGAAAGAGACCGGCGAAATAATAGGCGACTGCGGCCTGACCATGCAGAATATCGGCGGTGTTATCAAGCCTGAAATCGGATACCATATCCGCGCGGATAAACAGCGGAACGGTTATGCAAAAGAAGCGGCAATCGCCGTCCGCGACTGGACTTTTGAGAATACACCGTTCCGGGAAATCTACTCCTGTATGAAATACACAAATGAACCGTCAGCCGGAACCGCAATGTCTTACGGCTGTCGGCAGGTTGATGAATTTAACGACGAAGTGAACGGAACAACAAGAGTGTTTATGGTTTCAAAGAAAGAGATGACAGATAAAAATGAGCAAATATGAACCGCTGTGGAAATGGATACAGAACAACGGAACAGACAGCTTTCAGCTTACCTATGCTGAAATAGAGAATATTCTCGGTTTTCCGATTGACCATTCCTTTTTAACATTTAAAAAGGAACTTTTAGATTTCGGTTTTGCGGTCGGAAAGATTTCCATGAAAAATCAGACAGTTTCTTTTGAGAGAAACGCCGAAGGACAGTAACTGAAATGATTGCAGATATTATTACACTGAGCCGAATACTTTTTTCTGTGCTGCTGCTTGTTTTTAAACCTGATTCATATCCTTTTGTCATATTCTATCTTTTGTGCGGCATTACCGATATGCTTGACGGCTTTATTGCAAGAAAGCTCCACACCGAAAGCGAAAAGGGCGCAAAGCTCGACAGCATTGCGGATTTGGTTTTTGCAGTTGTCTATGCCGTAAAAATACTTCCGTTCCTGTCCGTTCCGTATTGGATATGGATATGGACTGCGATAATCGCAGTAATAAAAATCGCGGGCATTGTGATTGCAGGCAGGAAAACGAAAAAAATGTCAATTGAGCATTCATTCGGCAATAAACTTACGGGACTTCTGCTGTTTCTTCTGCCTCTGTCAGTTTATATTGCAGATGTGAAATACACAGCGGCGATTGTATGTATCGCCGCAACAGTTACCGCAATCGGAGAAATAATAAAAAGTATCGGAGGATTTAAAAATGCCGTTTGATTTCAAGAAAGAATACAAAGAGTTTTATATGCCGAAGAACAAACCCGAAATAGTGAATATTCCGAAAGCGAATTATATTGCCGTTCGTGGCAAAGGTGACCCGAATGAGGAGGACGGCGAATATAAGTCGGCAATCGGTATTTTGTATGCGGTTGCCTACACGCTGAAGATGAGCTATAAGACCGACTACCGCATTGAGGGCTTTTACGACTATGTTGTTCCTCCGCTTGAGGGTTTCTGGTGGCAGGAGGGTGTTGACGGAATTGATTACAGCGATAAATCCGCATTCTGCTGGATATCCGTTATCCGTCTGCCCGATTTCATCACAAAGAAAGATTTCGACTGGGCTGTGAAAACGGCGGCGAAAAAGAAAAAGCTTGACTGCTCCAAAGCCGAATTTCTGACAATAGATGAAGGACTTTGTGTACAGATTATGCACATGGGCTCATTTGATAATGAGCCGGAAACGGTCGGACTGATGAATCGGTACATTGCCGAAAACGGGTATGAAAACGATTTTTCCGATACGCGTATTCATCACGAAATCTATCTTTCCGATGCGAGAAAGGTTTCGCCCGAAAAATGGAAAACGGTCATTCGACATCCGATAAGAAAGGAAAAAATATGATTAAAACAAAACGTTTAAAAATATATCCTGCTTCCGAAGAACAGATAGAAACGTTTATTGCGTCGCAGACGGTTGACGTTCTGAAAGCGGCTTATTCCGAAATGCTCGACGGCGCACTGACACATCCCGAACAGTGGGAGTGGTACGCCATTTGGATGATTGAGCTGAAAGACGGCACTCACATTGGTGAACTGTGCTTTAAGGGCGTTGACGAATCAGGTTCAACCGAAATAGGCTACGGCATTGCCGAAAACTGTCAGGGGTACGGATATGCAACAGAGGCGGTTTGTGCTGTTGTTGACTGGGCATTAAAGCAGAATGCAGTTAACTGCGTGACTGCCGAAGTGGATAAGGATAATATCGCGTCCGTAAGAGTTCTTGAAAAATCGGGATTTGAACTGACTGACAAAATAGGGGAAGAAGGCCCGATTTACAGTAAGGTGAAAAATCAGAATTTGAGAAACTGAAATAATTTTGGGTGCGGGTGTCCCGCCCTCAATTATTCATTAGCGAAGCGACTTCATTCTTCATTATTCATTCGTGCTGTAAGCACGAAAAATCCCGTTTTACCGAGGTGAACTGCAAATGAAAACGGACATAAATACTTTAACAATCCGTCCCGAAACACACAGGGACTATAAAGATATTGTTTCGCTTGTGCTTCGTTCTTTCAAAGAGGGAACGGACTACTCCGACGGAACGGACATCGTTGCGCTGATTGAAGAAATACGGGATTCCGAATACTATATTCCCGGGCTTTCCTTTGTTGCGGAGCTTGACGGCAGAATTGTCGGGCATTTCCTTTTTTCACGCTTTCCACTGTCAGTGACGCCGCAGGGCGGACACGGCGGAGCAAATGATACCGATATTGTAATGCTTGCGCCCGTATCTGTTCACGCCGATTATCTGCGGCAGGGCATCGGCTCGGAGATGCTGAAGCTCGGCATTGCGAAGGTCAGAGGAATGGGCTTCAACGGCATCATCGTCGAAGGTAACTATAAGTTTTACAATACCGTCGGCTTCAGAACATCGTCCGAATACGGCATCTGGCCCGTCAGCGGATATCCCATGACCGAACCGAGATGCCAGATGTGCATGGAAACATACGACGGCTCGCTGAAAAACAAGGGCGGATATGTTGTTTACGACATGTATTACAACGCATAATTAATTGAAGGGGAGACAGAAAATGGTTGGTTATTACGACATGATTTTCAAAAGAAAATCCTTTCATCTGTTTCGTATGGTCGGGGACGAAAAGATAACCCCTGCCGAGCTTGCCGAAATCGAAAAGGCATACCGGGATTTTGCTGTGCTGTATCCTGAAATCAAAACGGCAATACGCATTGTTCCCGCGCAGACGGTGAACGTTAAACGTGATGCCGAATACTGCATTCTGATTTACAGCGAGAAGAAAGAAAACTATCTGATGAACGCAGGATATATCGGCGAACAGCTTGACCTGTGGCTTGTAAAGCATAATATCGGTAGCCTGTGGTTTGGAATCGGCAAGCCCGATGAGCTGACATTTAACGGTATGGATTTCATTATTATGATTGCAGTACACAAGGTCAGCGACGAAACGAAATTCAGAAAAGATATGTTCAAGTCAAAGCGCAAACCGCTTTCGGAAACGTGGTCGGGCGACGGTCTCGGTGTTGCCGATATTGCCCGTTTTGCGCCGAGCGCCTGCAATACACAGCCGTGGTATACGGAAAACAGAAACGGAGAACTGACGGTTTACAGATACAAAAAGCCGGGCAAACGCGGCATTATGCCTGCTGCGGCCGTGGCTTATTATAACCGCATTGATATCGGTATTTATCTGTGCATTTTAGAGATATGCCTTTGCAAAAACGGCATCGAATTTGAACGCGAGCTTTTTACCGACAACGGCGCTGAGGCAGAAATGACTAAAGCTGCCAAATATAATTTAAAAAATGAAAAGAAGCAGAAAAAATGAAAGCAAAACCTGAATTAACGTTTGAAACGATAAAACGAATGGAAGATATGACATGGTTTACTCATGAACTGATTTTCGATGATTTGATTATCGTTGCTCAAAAAGAAACCGCCTGCTATATCTGGAAAACCGCTGCAGGTTTGGTTGTGATTGACGGAATATGGCCTGATAAACGGGTATATGATGAAATTATTACTGCAATCAAAGATGCAGGCTGGGGAAAAGAACCGATTGTAAAGTTCATTATGACTCACGGTCATATTGACCATGTCGGCTGCGGCAAGTGGTTCAAAGACAATCACGGAACCAAAACTTTTCTTTCGGAAGATGATGATATACTAAGACTTTCAACACCGAGTGAAGACGGCCGTTCTGACAACTGGAAAGATTTTAATGTAGATTTCAGCATAAGTGACGGAGACATTGTTTCCTGCGGTGATAAAAGCATACAGGTTATTTCAACGCCGGGTCATACTGCAGGATGTATGAGCTTTATTTTTCCCGTTTATGAAAACGGGGAGAAACATATGGCATGTCTGTTCGGAGGAGCCACAGCACCGTGGGGAGACGAAGCGGGAAAGAAACAGCAGAAAGAATCTGTTCTTAAATTTATGAAAGCGGCAGCAGAAAATCATTGCGATGTCGCTTTGACAAATCACACCGCTTTTGACGCAGGTCTTGAAAGAATTGCTTACAGTAAGTCAAGACTGTCGTCTTTGCCGAATATTTATGTCTTGGGCGAAGACGGAGTACAGAAATTCTGCAATGTTTTTCTCTCTGTTATACAGTAATATATTAATTTTCAAAAAACCTCTTGACTCTACCATAATGGCAGGTATTACAGTATAGGCGAGCTCAAAAACAGATACATTCCCGGGAGGTACCAAATGCTGAAAATAGGAGATTTTTCAAAAATATCCAGAGTAAGCGTCAGAATGCTGCGACATTATGATGAAATAGGTCTGCTGAAGCCCGCATGAAACACAGAACCCAGATGAATTTGTTACAGAGGTATGCTATCCGATAAAATAAATCCATCATAAAAAACTTTCCCCGCCCTTACGGACGGGGTTTATTATGCTTTTACTTTTTTGCTTTATTTAACGTATGCTTCTGCGTATTCGATGAACAGCTGACGGGCCTGCGCGTTCTCAACCGGATCCATATCAAGTCCGTGATTTGAATTCGGGTATGTGATGAAATCGTGCTTTACGCCGGATTTCGTCAGCTCTCTGTCAAGAGTAACCGCATCGCTGTAGGGAACAACCGTGTCAACAGCACCGTGGCAGATAACCGTAGGTACACAGCTCTCATTTATATATTTTACGGGCGAAACATCGAGAAGCAGATCCTTTACGCTGTCAGTTTCACCCGGAGCAAAGGTTTTGCCGCAGCACATTGAAAGCAGCCACGCTATTGTTTCGGGTGTGCCGAGGTCGCTGCCCGCGTTGTTTTTTCCGTACATAAGCTCGGGGTTGGTCAGGTCAACAGGTCCGCAGTATGATACAACCGCCGCAGGCTTTATCGGAGCTTCATCAGCTCTCGAATAAGCGTAGAGCAGTGAAAGGTGTCCGCCTGCCGATGAACCCGTAAGCAGCATTTTATCAATGTTAACTTTTTTCTTTTCGCCGAAAGCCTTTATCCTTGCAAGACCTGCCGTGATATCGTCCATGATGTCATTGAGGTCTGAGTCGTCGGAAACATAGCGGTAGTTCATTGCCGCCGCGGCATAGCCCTGCTCAGCCCAGTATTTCAGCTCATCGCGGTAGCTTTCCTTGTCACCGCCGATCCATGCGCCGCCGTGGAGGAAAAGAATAAGTCCGATGTCGTCCCCGGCTTTTCGCGGAAGATAAAGGTCAAGCACCTGTCTTTCACCTTCGCCGTAAACCATATTGATTTTAACGCGGTTTTTGAAATATACATCGCCGTCGCCGTCAAACACCAGTGAAAAGAATGTGCCGAATGCAATGAAAAATGAAATCAGTCTGCGAATGAACATAAATAAAAACTCCTTGATGTACTGTAATTGTTTTAAAGGCTTAAAAGCCCGTTACGCTTTCCATCCGACAAATCCGTTTGCAAGTACTCTGAATATATGCCTGAAAAATGCAGCGACTTTCTGCATAAAATTCTGCTCGGCATTCACGGGATCGGAATCAAATGCAATATAAACGGGAGAGGGCGATGCAGTGATGCGCTTCAGTCCGCCCTGTACGTTATCCTCGATTACGTTGCCCTGCATATCATAAACGGTAATCTGCGTATCGGGGAGAGTAATTTTCATGTCAAATTCCGACTCTGCCCAGACGGCATATACGGTCTGACCGCTTTGCGAATATGTCGCGACATAGGCAGACTTCTGATAAAAGAACCCGTATCTTGTCCGCTCCAGCTCTGTGAGCTTTTTCCCTGCCGTCAGGGTGTTAAAGGTTTTTACGGCGTCGGCAGCCGGCTTCGGAGTAAAGTCGTTTCTGTAAAGTCCGAGGGAGTTTTCGTACTCTTCACCGCCGAGAACATCTGATGTGATGCTGCTGTTCTGCAGCTCATAGTTAAAATACTGTCCTTCTATGCCGTAATCAAGCAGAAATTCATCATAAAATACGGCGTTGCGCACGATGTACTGTGCCTGAGTCTGCTCATCAACATTGCTGTTTGCCCAGCCTGTCTCTGTAAGCCAGACGGGCATTTTGTCATAGCCATATTTTACAAGCACATCCCTGTATGCGTCCAGTCTTTCCCTGGCTCGCTTTTCGGGAGCATTTTTACCCAAGTAGTAGTGTACAGTCAGACCGTCCATGTATTCACCCGCGCCCGCCTTCATCATGCCGTCAAGAAATTCCGTCCGATATGCAATTGAACCGCCGAGTACGGGAACATCGGGGTCATTCTGTTTAATGGTTCTGTATGCCGCTTTTAACATCTCGGTATAATCCGCGGCTGTTGCATCCTTGGTGTTAAAGCCCTTGATATCAGGCTCATTCCATATTTCATAGGCCTCAACCTTGCCGGCTAATGCTTCTGATACAAAATCCACATAGCGGATATAGGCATCAAAGTATTCGTCATCCGCCGTCGTTTCCGGATTGCCGTCGCGTACGGGCATAGTGCAGTCCCAGAAGGCTCCGGCATCCAGGTCGGCCTGCGATGCCTTGCCGAAATCGTAAATCGGGTTGCCGAAGCTCAGTATTACAAGGGATTTAATGCCGTTTTCGGCAGCTGTATCAACCCAGCTTGCACGTTCGGGCAGGGAGAGCTGTCCTTTTACGGGCTCCACAGTCAGCCAATGTACCTCGTCGCGCACAATTGGCAGGTTGGCATTAACGGCTGCTGTACAGGTCTGCTCCTGATTGCGGCCCTGGGCCATATGGGTGCAGGCACCGATTCCTTCAGCCTGTACCGATACCGAAAAAACGGAAACAGTAAAAAGAACCGCAAAGAAAACAGACAGAACTTTTTGGATTTTCATAATATTCCCCCATAGCCTTTTTTATAATATTATCACAAAACTTTCGGCGGTTCAACAACCAAAACCGCAGATTGCGTAATTTACATTCTTTTATATATGTTTTTACACTATTGCAAGTTTTGTCAGAATAGTTTATAATGACAAAAAGTAATATCTGTACGGTCAGAGAAAAATCAATGACAGCGCATCTGATTTAATCAGTGCTTATGAAAGGAGAACTTTTAATGGCAGAGGATAAAAAAGAATCAAGTGTTGAAGAAGAAAAAAACATTGACGAAATAAAATCTTCAGCTGATGATGAAGCGAAATCCGGGAAAAATAAGACACCGACAAAATCTGTTGCTGTCCGCTGTATAGCCGCAGTTATCTGTGCGGCAATTCTCGGCAGTACTGTTTCGGGTGGCATCGGAAAGTATGCCGACGCAATCAGACCCGCGGAGTCAGGTGAAACAGGCGAGTCAGAGGAAGCAGACGATATGGCTTCTGATGATACCTTTGTTGATTTTGATGCTCCCGTTGACGAAAGCGATGTACCTGCAGACGCAGAAGCAGATGCAGATGCTCTCACTGACAGCGGCGAAGAGACCGGTGACGCAGCAGATGAGACAGCCGTAAGAACCGAAGATAAAAATGAGAAAAAAGAAGAAAATAAGTTTCCTTCAACAAAGGCTGAAATTCTTAAAGAGTACACAAGAGTTATGAATCAGGCGAAGAAGGACAAGCCCGCATTCAAATTCTATGAGTGGCAGACTCTTCCGTCAGATTCCAAGTCGAGAATTATTCCCGTAGGCACTAATGTTCTCGGTACAATTATGGATATTGCAAGCGCATTTATGAAGGATGAGCAGAAAGCAAAGAAAGACCCGTATGTTATCGGAAAAAACAGCGATATGTATCAGTTCCCCGTTCGTGAATCTGATTACGGATGCCTTCTTACTGACCCCAATGCGCTGAAATCGGCTGAATTTAAGGTGCTTCCGAACGGAAATTATCAGGTTTCAATCGTTCTCAAGGATGAAGTAATGCCTGAAGCCGTGACTGACAGACACGCAAAAACAGCGCCGTCAAATCACGGTGCAGTTGTGCAGCCGCTTCCCAAGCAGGTTATCCTTGATGTTCTGAATAATGATTTTATTACTGCAATTACAGACGATATAAAATTCTCATACACATATCATGACTGTAAGGCAACTGTTGAATATAATCCTGAGACAAGTCATATTGTTGAAATTACACAGCTTTCGCATGTTACAATCAGCGGCTCGGGTAAGGTTACGCTTATCAGAATCGATGTTACAAAGCAGGAGTTTATAAACGAAATGCATGTCGTTGATTTAGAATATTAAGCTTGCGGAAACGCTTTTTTATATTCGGCAGCTTTTGAACATAATAATTCCTCCTACGGCAGTTTTTTCTGCCATAGGAGGTTTTTTTATTGTTTGTTCTGTTCGATTGATTTTTATATCTGAATTAATCGCAATTGATGCTGCAGAATGCTCTGTATATTTTATAGAGAAGTCCGAAGCCCGTAAGGAGAGGCATGAGCTTTTCGAGGATATTGCCGAAGAAATTCCGTGTCTGAGCGCCGATTTCACCGGGCTCATACATATTCCATTCGTCCGCCGTCGCGTATTTTACGGAAATGCAGTCGCGGAAGTCATCGTATTCGTTGCCTTCGCCGAGCATGTGAATATCATACTTTATCATGAGGTCGTAGAGATTCTGCTTTTCCTTGAAACGGTCCGGATTCGTGAGAGAAAACTCGCCCTTTTTGGCGTTTGATTTCCAGTATTTCCAGCTCAGCTCCGTCCGTCCGATGTTGGAGAGCTGTCCGTCGGTCGCTGCGGCGGCTTTTGCCTTTTCAAAAAGACCGTCAATCTGTGTAATCTGATTGCCTTTGAGCGTCAGACAGTCCTTCGAGCCCTGATAGATGCTGAGATGTCCTTTTTTGTCGCCGGCGTTTTCGGTGAAGAGACCGATGATTTCCTTCATGTATGCTGCGCCGTCGCCGTAGTAGGCTTTAAGGAAGCCGTCGATTTCACTGTCGAGGTCGCAGTATGGATTCTGCAGACATTTCGAAATCATATATGAGCGAAGCTCCACGAATTCGGCGTTGCAGTTTCCTGCATAATAAGCGCCCTCTTCGTAAACGCCCTTTACGTTATGCTCATAGAATATCTGTGCATTTTTTTGGATTACTCCGAGGTCTGGGAAGATGCAAAGTGTATACGCGTAGTTCGTGGTGTAATCCCATACATAGATTCTGTTACAGATTTTCGACCAGTCGTCAAGGTCCTTCATGAGCGCGGTGTTTCTTTCGCAGGAGGAATCGTCGAGCGCGTGGCTGAAGCAGCATTCGATTGTACAAAGACGGACAATCATGTTGTCTCTCGGAGCGATTCCTGTGGGTGCCTTGCGCGTATACTGATAGGCGAAGGTGTCAATGGCAACATTTTCATAGCCCTTTTCGGCTACGGCATCGGCAATCTGGTTGACGAAATTTATCATGGTAGCGGACTGTACGCCGCCGTGCGCCTTTTCAAATGCCCTGCAGTTTTCACATTCGCAGTAATCGTAGTTATCGTTCTGAGTGAGCGATACAATCTGCAGGGAGGCGGAAGGGTCGTGCTTCGCGGCAAGCAGGTCAAGTACCTCTTTCTTTACAATCTCCACAACCTCGGGATTTGTGAGACAGAGCTGTCTGGGAACGCGTTCGTCTTCGCCTTTTCTGTAGGCGAAATATTCGGGATGGCTGTCAAAATAAGCCGCGGGTGTGCAGAACTGCGTGGTGAGCGTATGGCAGAAACCGCTGACATAGTTTACCGTGCCGCCCTGCTCAGCGGAGAGAGTGCGGTAAGGTCCGCCGTTCAGACCGTTGGCAAGGGAATATTCGGAATCGCGGGGACTTATCCAGTCGGTATCGGTATACTCAAAAAACGGTTCGTAAAGGATATCGGTATTTGCGGGTACGGTGACAGCGTCAGCCTTGGGAATCACGGTAAGCCCGGAGGTATACACCTTCCTGCCTGCGAATTCTTCTAAAAAGCGGTATGCGCCGACCACGACGCCCCTTGAACCGGTGCCGTTAATCTGTACGTTTCCGTTCTTTAAGATGATTCTGTAACCGTTGTCGGCTACATCGGAAACGCTGCAGTCTGCTGCCGCACCGACGGCAATATACTTATCAGCGGCGGAAGCAACAATCGGAAGGGTCTTACCGAGCGCCTCAGCGAGTTCGGACTGTATTTTTTTTGCTGCATAATTTGCCTGCGCAGTGTCGTCCGCGGCAACAAGGATTTTCCATGTTCCGTCAATAACAGCGTCAGCTTCTTCAGCTGCGAACGCGGGAACGAGCGTGAACGCCGTCAGACACAGAGCAAGAAGAACGGATAAAAGCTTTTTCATGATTTTATCTCCTTTCAGATATTATCATCCGACAGTCTTTTTCTGAATAGTAACATATTATACATGACATTACAATACCAAAGTGTATATTGAGAGCAGGAAAAAACTTGAAGAATATTCGCCGGGGCTGTATGTACTTGCACGAAATTCCGTATATTGCAATATTTCCGCGGATGAGATATAATAGGAAAAAAGACGGAGGCGGTTTTATGATTAAAAGAATATTCTCGGCAATCCTGGCATTTTTTATTTCCGCGGCACAGATGATTTTTACACCGAACGTTATCCGAATCGACTTTGATAATGTTATCGACGAAATCAGACCCGTTCACAACATCGGCAGAATGCCCGAATATGAGCTTGACAGCGAAATAAATAAGGTTTTCACCGAGGCAAACATGACCTCATGCAGAACCCACGATATCAACTGCACCGATATTCACCGTATTTTCCCCGATTTTTCTGCGGATGTCAATGACGAAAAATCATATCGCTTTGAGGAAAGCGACAAGGTGCTTGCGGCTATTGCTGACACGGGCATGGTGCCTTTCTTCCGCCTCGGCATAAGCTACAGCGACCCGATAGCGTCTCACGACCATCTTGTTCCGCCTGCGGACTACGGCAAATGGGCGCAGATCTGCGAGCATATAATTCTCCACTACAATGAGGGCTGGGCTGGCGGCTTTAACTACAATATAGAATACTGGGAAATCTGGAACGAACCGGAAAACAGCGACGACCTCTCGGATAACCACTTCTGGCTTGGTACTGATGAGGAATTTTTCCGCCTTTACGATACGGCGGCAAAGTATCTGAAAGATAAATTTCCCGGGCTTAAAATCGGAGGATACGCCTCATGCGGATTTTATGCGCTGACAAAAACAAACGCTGTCAATACAGGCGCGACCTCGAGAAATCAGTATTTTGTTACTTACTTTAAGAATTTCCTCAGTTATGTTGAGAAACATAAATCTCCTATGGATTTCTTCTCATGGCACAGCTACACCACCACGGAAAAGAATGCGCAGTATATTGAATATGTCAGAGAAAATCTTGCGGAAGCAGGCTACGGCGATGCTGAAATAATCTGTGACGAATGGAACTACAATCCGACGGAAAATGACAAAATTGACCGCCGTTACGGCGCAAATCAGACATCAATGCTCCTCATGTTCCAGAACGAAGGACTTGACATGGCGCATTACTATTGCGGAAACGGTGATTACGGACTTCATTCCGGCATGTTTGTAAGAGACCGCAAGCCTTCATCCGCTTATTACGGCTTCTATGCCTTCGGTCAGCTTTATAAGATGGGCAGTCAGGTTGAAATAAAGAATAAGCTGCGCAAGGATATGTACGCTGTTGCGGCAAAGGGCAATGACGGCGAAGCGGCAATGCTTATTTCAAACGTTTCGGAAAAGAGAGACCGAAAGCTCAAAATAGACGCAGGGGAGTACAAGGTTGATAAAGTAATGACAGTAAATGAAAACTGCGAGTGGGTGGAAATTCAGCTCCCGAAGAAAATTGAAAGCGGTTCAATGCTGTATATTACTTTCAAAAAATAAAATCAGTTATAACTTTTAAAAAGGAGATTATTATGGAAAAGATTTTTGAGTTTTTAGGCTGGACAAACGGTCAGATCTGCAGATTCTGGAACTGGATTGATTTATTTAAGGATTTCAGCCTTTCGGGCTTCAGCTTTAAAAGATTCTTCGCAGGTATTTTAGCCGCATTTGAGCTTTTTAACGCTGCTGCTTTCAAAACGGCAGTTCATCCCTACGGCAAGGAGCTTGACCTTTCTGACTATCAGCTTGTTTTCAGCGATGATTTTGATGCTGATGAGCTTAACACAGATGTGTGGTACACACGCGCCAACGGCGCAAGAAGAAGCGGCTACAACGGCGCTTCACAGATAAGGCAGGAAAACGGCAACCTTATCATCACGGGCGAATACCTTGAAAACGGTGCATACGGCGAGGGCTGGTATGCAGGCGCGGTTGCACTTAAGCAGAAGTATACAAAAGGCTATTTTGAAATCAGATGTATCTGCAACGACAGCAAGGATTTCTGGAGTGCCTTCTGGTTCCAGGGAAATCATGCATATGACCACGAGATTTCAAGAGGCGGTGTCGGCGGTGCTGAAATTGACATTTTTGAAGCATTCGGAAACGGCAAAATTCTTAAAAGCAAGCGCAATATGTTAGACCAGACGGTATGGTGCAACGGCTTTGACGATGACGCCGAGCATCTTGACAGATGTACAATCTACAGTATCGGCAATGACATTTTCCATGAGTACAATACATACGGCCTTGAATGGACAGATGACGAATATATTTTCTACATAAACGGAGTTGAAACAGGCAGAACATCATTCGGCAACGGCGTTTCAACAGACGCAGAGGAGCTTATCGTTTCTCTCGAAATTCCCGAGGCTGAAATCACACTTGATAAATCCGAAAAAACAGAATTTATCGTTGACTATGTAAAGGTATGGCAAAAGTAGAAATGAGAGATTTATCATATTTAACCGATTCCTATGATGAAAAGATAGAACGGATTCACAGTCTGAAAGCTCCGCTTAACTTTGTCTTCATTACTGACCAGCATAACCGCATGAATTTCTATGACGAGGACTTCAAGGCGGGTCGGAGTGAGAAAGTTCCGTATGAGCTTGCCGCTGACCATATCCGTTCCATACAGTATATTCTTGACCGCTGTCCCGAAATTGATTATGTTATCTGCGGCGGAGATGTCGGTGACGATTACCACCCCGATAAGGATTTATATAAGCAGTCTGTCCGTGAGGTGTATGAGGAGCTGTATAAGCTTTCCGTTCCCGTTCACTGTATTATCGGCAACCATGATGACGGACTTGGAAACTGCCGCGACAGAGGCTACGACGCTCACGAACATGCTATTCTGCCGAAGGAAATGCACGAAATCTGCATGAAAAACAATCCCACGGCGGAAAACTATTACTATATTGACACGCCGTCGGGCTACCGACTTGTTTTCCTCAACAGCATCGACTACCCGTATCTGTATAACGAGGATGGTACTGCGCCGTTCGGCTGGAGACTGGAGATTTCCGACAGGCAGGCTGACTGGTTTTCCGGGGAAGCACTGGAAACAGAAAATAAAGTAATCGTTTTTTCCCACGCTCCGTTACATAATGAAGGCGTGTTCGGCACGGAAGGAATGCCCAACGGAATAAAGCCCTTTGACGATACGCTGAACGCTCCGAGAATGCTGTATGCAATCGCTGAACATGACAATGTTATCGCCAATATCTGCGGACATGTTCATTTTGACAATATAGTTTATAACGGTCGGTATCTGACGATTTCAACTTTGTGTTCCCTTGTTCAGCAATGGTGTCCGACCTGTCCCGAAAGAGTTATCGGCACGCCGACAGAGACCGCGTTTGATGTGTTTTCCGTCACGGATGATGTGGTTTACATGACGCGCTTCGGAGCAGGCACTGACCGTCAGGCTTGCATTATCCAAAGACACCCGAAGTATTAACAATCAAATGCTTAAATTTATGTATTATCATAGCTAAAGGAGATATAGTTATGCTTGAAAAAATATATAATCTTTTCGGATGGACATTTTTTCAGAGACACGCTTTTGACAGTCTTATAAATGTTTCCGAAAATTTATTCGCGGACGGATTCAATATCAAAAGAATTTTTGCCTCATTACTGGCAATAGCCGAGCTTTTTACAGCTTCGGTTTTCAAAACTCCTCAGCCTGCCGTCGGAGAGAAGCTTGACCTGAGCGGATATACAAGAGTTGTGTACGATGATTTTGAAGGCGACAGCCTTAACACAGAACTCTGGAACTGCAGAGGCAGAGGCGCGCAGAGATGCGGCTTTGTTTCTCCGTCGCAGATTCGTGTTGAAAACGGCAATCTGATAATTTCCGCGGAATACCTTGAAAACGGCGAATTCGGCCCGGGTTGGTATTCAGCAAGTGTTGCACTTAACGAGTGGCAGGAATACGGCGGATATTTTGAGATTAAATGCCTATGCAATAAGGATAAAGGCTTCTGGAGCGCGTTCTGGATGCAGTCGGCACATTCGTATGACCATGAAATTTCCGCAGGCGGCATCGGCGGAGCGGAAATTGATATTTTCGAGGCCATGAGCTACGACAAAACGCTTAAAAAGAACCGCAGCTCCGTTACGCAGACGGTGTGGTACAACGGCGGAGACGATAATCCCGACGAGCTTGACAAAGTAGCAGTGGGAACATACTATGCCGATAATATTTACGACGAGTACAACACATACGGCCTTATGTGGACAGAAGACGAATATATCTTCTACATAAACGGAGTTGAAACCGCAAGAACATCAACGGCTGTTTCTCATGCTCCCGAGCAGCTTATCATGTCGCTGTGCATTCCCGGCGAGGTTGAATTTGATAAGGATTACAAGACAGAATTTATCATCGATTCCGTTTCAATTTACAGATAATCTTTCATAAAAAGAAAGGGAAGACATATGAAAATATTCAAGCCTTTATTATCTTTTCTGCAGGCAATCCTGATTCTGCTTGCATCATTCTCCGTCTATGTTCCGGGATTGAAAACAATGACGGACCATCTGAAATCAGATATATATTTCAGCAAATATTTTTCCTTTGAGGCGTTGACTGCGGACGAAGCGAAAATCAGCGATGCCGAGAAACAGATGTGCCGTAACTGGTTCAACGAAAACATTCTTACCGATAAAGCGCCGGCATATGATTTCGCAGTGAACGGCAGGCATCTGAGAGACAGTATAACCGACTGGGATATTTCCGTCGGCAGTGAGAGCGAAGTCGGTGCGGTTCGCGTGGGCGGAAAAACCGTCCTTATTACACTTAAGCATAAAACAAGTGATATTACCGCGACGGTCGAGGCAACAATTTTTGAGGATTACGCTGCCAGTGAATGGACTGTATATATTGAAAACAAGGGTAATGACAATTCTCCGGTAATAGAGGATTTCTATGCGGCTGACTGTGATATTGAAACGGGAAAAGCAGATATTTACTGTCTGTACGGCTCAAATAATAAAAAGAACGATTTTGCCGTCCGTAAAGCAGCTCTTTCCGAAGATGCGCTGGTTTTCAATGCAGCCGCAGGCAGAAACAGCTCGTGGCTTCCGTATTTCAATGTTGACGGCGACAGCTTCGGCTTTGTGACAGCTGTCGGCTGGACGGGTCAGTGGTACTCATCATTCAGACAGGTTCCGTCGGGCGTTCATTTTCAGGCAAAGCAGGAAGATTTCAGGGCATACCTTACCCCGGGTGAAAAAGTCCGCTCGCCTCTGGTAAGTCTCAGCTTTTATGAAACGGGCAAGCCTGCCAAGGGCTTTAATATCTATCGCAGCTTTTCAAAGGACTGCGTTGTTAATGAGAACATCGGACAGCGTGTTTATCAGTGCGCAAGCGGCTCGGTTGATGATGTACGGGCAATAATTGACGCTATTAATTCAAGCGGAGTTTCCGAATACATTGACACCTTCTGGTTTGACGCCGAAAAATGGTTTTATAAAAAATCCACATCATCATGGAGAAATTCTGCCGGCGACTGGACCGCAAGAAAAGACTGGTATCCCAACGGCTTCGGGGAAGTGTCGGACATGCTTAAAGAAAACGGCATTGATACGATGCTCTGGTTTGAACCCGAAAGAGTAAGAAAAAATTCTCTTTTCTATGATGTGTGCAAGGAAAAAGGCTGGCTTATTTCAAACGGTTCCCTTAATCATCTGCTTAACCTTGCAGATGATGAATGCTGTGACTGGTATACTGACTATATGGTGACCTTTTTTAGAGAAAACAATATTGCCGAGCTGCGGCAGGATTTCAATATAAATCCTCTTTCATACTGGAAGAAGAATGACGGAAAAAACCGCAGCGGCATAACGGAAAATCATTATGTAACCAATCTTTACCGCTATCTTGACACAATGCTTTCGAGCATTGACGGCCTCAGAATTGATAACTGCTCATCGGGCGGCAGAAGAATTGACTGCGAGATGATGCGCCGCTCCGTACCGCTCTGGAGAAGCGATTATCAGTGCGTAAAACACGGCGATGCGGCGGAGTCGGCTCAGGTGCAAAGCTACGGACTTTCGCTTGTTCTGCCCTATTCGTGCATAGATTATGAATGGGGAGACAGCGATTATGAATACCTGTCCTGCATAACTCCCATAAGAGAGGTACACAGCGAGCTTGCGATAGATAATCCCGAAAAATGCGTTGACCACCTTAAAAGATTCAATTCCGTCAAATCATATCTTACAGAAAATTACTATCCTCTGACGCTTGCCGCAAGTACGGATAAAAAGACATGGGTCGCAATGCAGTACGGCATGGGCGAAGCTGGACTTGTGCTTGCATACAGGCATAAAAAGGCAGAGAATACTCTTACGGTAAAGCTTTGTGAAGTTGACCCGAATGCCGAATATACCGTTTCCTTCCCGTTTGACGATTCCGCCGAAAGCATAAGCGTTTCGGGACGGATTCTGTCTGAAGGTTTTACCGTAAAATCATCAGCGGCACCGGAAGCGATAATAATTGAATATGTCAGACAATAGCAGTTGCTTAAAGCATAAATTAACATACAAATCAGAATTTGAGGAAATTAACAAAGTCATGAAAACGCTTTATTTGATCGGAGGCACGATGGGTGTTGGTAAGACAACAGTGTGCCAAAAACTGAAGAAAAAACTACCGAACGCTATTTTCTTGGACGGTGACTGGTGTTGGGATGCCGATCCTTTTCAGGTAACAGAAGAAACGAAGACAATGGTTCTTCGCAATATAAGTTTTCTTTTGAACAGTTTCCTGCATTGTTCCGCTTATGAAAACGTGATTTTTTGCTGGGTAATGCATGAGCAATCCATTATTGACACAATCATCGACGCACTGGATACAGCAAAATGCAAGGTTATCAAAGTTTCGCTGACGGTCAATGAAGATAATTTGAAAAGCCGGCTTTTTGCGGACATTGAAAACGGAATCCGCACTGCAGATGTGATAGACAGAAGCATTGCAAGAATCGGATTGTATCAAAAGCTTGACACCGTCAAGGTCGACACGAATGGAAAGAAAATAAGCGAAATAGCAGAAGCAATCGTTGCTCTTTAATATTATAAATCTTGGTTTATCGCTGTGTTTAGAATCAACAGTGTAGGGCAAGGGCTCTGCTCTTGCCCTACGAACAGTTTCTTAAATCAACATCGTAGGGGCGATTATTAATCGCCCGTCAAGATTTGATGTGTATTCGCAGACGATTAATAATCGCCCCTGTATTGTGAAATAAAACGCCTCGGCAAAATTCTGTTTGTTGAAAAATATCAGCCCTTTTTTCAAATCCTTCGTATAAACAGATGTAAGATAAAACAAACATCAGATTTACGGAGGTTAATAATTATGAAAAACACAAAGGCAGAGCTTAAGGACAACGAACTTGAAAAAGTAACCGGCGGAGAAAACTTTAATAATATCACTATCGGCGATATAACAGGCACATTAACATCTGAAAATAAAGGTGAAGCATCCGCTTCATACAAAGTCGGTTTCTTCCCCGGACTTTCGGGTTTCCCGTAATAACAGAGATTAGTCATTAGTACAATGAATTTATTTCAAGATTAAAAGTTAATAAAAGGAACAGCCTGTCGGGGTAAATTGCCTTGGCAGGCTTTGTATATAATGCGTACGGTTTATTTCCGGAAGTCTTGACCGCACGGAATATTCATTATATAATACAGAAAAACGAAGAAAAGAGGTATATTATGAAGAAGCTTAGCCTTAAGGCTTTTCTTGTCTTTTTTCTCGCATGTGCCGCAACTGCGCTGTACAGCTATTCATTCCCGCCGTGGAAGGTCACTTTGTATGGCGTAAGCGCTGTACTCTGGGGCGTTTCCGCGTTCCTTTTCGGACTTATTTATCAGAAGGCTGAGAATAAGAGTAAGCCGGTACTCAAAGCCGCCATTTTCGGCGTCGCTTCTCTTGCCGTATCCTTTGGACTTGTATTCCTTATCAACAACGTGATACTTGAGGCGAAAAAATCGACGCTTGCGGCCGAAATCATCACCGGCATCATGGCGGTGTTCTTCACTGTTACGTTTATCTGCGTGCTTAAGGCCGGCGGAAAAAAGATTTTCCCCGCCGCGCTGTCGCTTCTGCTCATCGCAGCGGTCGGTTACGCGCCGCTTGCTGTACCGATGATAAACGACTACCGTCTGAAACACGCCGAACCGCAGGCAGCTCCGTCGAATCTTTCAAAATTCACCGAAAAAGAAAGAGCTGTCATAAGAGATGCCGATTTTTATGTTGCTCCCGACGGCAATGACGAAAATGACGGCAGCCTTGAAAAACCGTTCGCTACGATAGAAAAAGCCCGTGACACTGTTCGTTCACTTGACAAAAAAGGAAAGAGCGGTATCACGGTGGCAGTAAAAGCCGGAGAATACAGGGTTTCGTCCCTTGAATTTACAGCCGAAGATTCCGGCACGGAGGAATGTCCAGTTGCTTACCGCGCTTACGGCGACGGCGAGGTTATTCTCAACGGCGGCGTAACTCTCAAGCCCGACAGCTTCAAAGCGGTTGCCGATGAATCAATGCTTTTGAGACTTTCCGATGAAGCAAAGAAAAAGGTACTCTGTGCCGACTTAAAGGAATACGGGCTGACCGCTGATGACTGGGGCAGGCTTTACGCCATAGGCTCCTACAACACTGCCGCAAAATACGACGGTGACTGGGCAGGCGACCTTTACTGCGAGCTGTTTGTCAACGATAAGCGCCAGGTGCTTGCACGTTATCCCGATACGGGTTATCTGTATACCGAAAAGGTAATCGAGACCGGTCTCGGCAGAGAATCCGACGGCGCCCTTACCGCGGTGGAAAACTGGGACGAGATACGCAATCCCGCTCCCGATGTTTACGAAATAAGCAGTAAGCTTGCTGAAAGAATATCCTCATGGAAAACGCTTGATGATGTGTGGATGTTCGGCTTCTGGAAATATGACTGGGCAGACGCCTCCTCGCCAATCGGTAATTTTGATGCTGCGAAGCGTACACTCTCCCCGAAATTCGTAAGCACCTACGGTACAAAGAAAGATGCTCCCTATTATTTCTATAATGTATTTGAAGAGCTTGACGCTCCCGGCGAATGGTATCTTGACCGTGAAAACGGCATTGTATACGTTTATCCGGACGGCAATATGAACACTGCATCCGTTGATCTTTCCGTCACTCTTAAGCCGATTATCAAAGCCGACGGAATGAATTATGTCACCTTTGACGGCTTCACTGTCAAGGGTACGCGCGGCGATGCGGTTATCATCAACGGCAGAAATAACACCGTGGAAAACTGTCTGATTAAAAATGTTGCAGGCTGGGCAATGAGTCTGACGGGCTATAACAACCTTGCTTACGCCAACGAGATTACACGCACCGGCAAGGGCGGTATTATCCTTGACGGCGGCGACCGTGATACACTTACACCCGGCAACAACAAAGCAGATAACAACTATATCCACGACTGGTCGGAGATTTATCAGACCTATCAGGCGGCTTGCTCTATCGGAGGCGTGGGAAATATCTGTTCGCACAATGAGATGCACGATTCTCCGCACGAGGCAATTACATACGGCGGCAATAATAATATCATCGAATACAATAATATTCATGATGTTTGTCTGCTTACCGATGACGGCGGCGCGATATACGCGGGTCGGCGCTGGGATTTCTACGGCAACGTTATCCGCTATAACGCCGTTTATGATGTAGGAGCAGACGGTCACCGTCCCTGCGGTATATATCTCGATGACGCACTCTCGGGTCAGACTGTTTACGGTAATCTGCTTGTCAACGTTCCGAGCATTGCTCTGCATCTCGGCGGCGGCAGAGACCTGTCGGTCACAAACAATATCGTTGTTAACTGCAATGACAGGAGCATTTCCTACGACCAGAGAGCAAGAGACGGCGTATTCGGCGGCTGGTTCACGCATTCCTCGCAGAAGGGCGGAGATATGTGGACGAATCTGTTTGATTCTCCGTGGCAGACCGACATATGGAAAGAAGCCTATCCGCAGATGCAGAAATTCAGCGACGATTTCAACAATACCGATGCGCCCGAATTTGTGCCTAATCCTGCCTTCAGCGATGTAAAAAACAACATTATTGTGAATATTCCGGGAACAACAGGCGATATCAGTGAAGCGGCTGAACGGTTCAGCAATGTAACGGACAACCCGGTTTACAAAATGAAGGACAGCGGCAGCGTTTTTGAGGATGCCGCAAACGGCAATTATACTGTCAAAAATGCTCCCGACGATTTTGAACAGATACCTTTTGAAAAGATAGGAAGGTATTAAACCGCAATACATAAAAAAACTGACAATGAAAAACACACCCCCTTACGATAGAATGTAAGGGGGTGTGATCTTATTGAATCCATATTATTTCCGAACCGACTGGCTGTGTGATTGTAACATCCATGCCGGCAGACATCAGTTCCGAGCCTGTTCCGGAAATGTTCTGCGCCGGATTGTCTTCAAATATAAGCTGATACTTTCTTTCCGGCTCCAGTCCGCAAAGAGTAATATGAACCGTTTCGCCTGCTTTTGACGAAGGCTTGAAAACAAAAACGGCACCCTGAATATCGTCTTCGGAATTCTGTGCTGCATACATTATTCCGTCCCAGTTTGTTCCGTCTGGTCTCGGAAGTATGTGATACAGATTTCCGCTGCGTACAAGAGGACGGATTTTCTCCTTGTACATGGAATTGTATTCTCTGTAGTAATCTGTCTGCAGATTGCCCGTCCAGCTGCTGAACATCGGAACTCCGAGACACTGAGTTCTGAACTGCATATCAAGCATAGCGTCTTTAAGCTGAGAATCCGTCATAGAACCCCTGTCAGCTTCGGGATGGAAGGTTTCGCATTCCGGGTTTGCAAAGTCCTGATTGCACGGCATCTGCAGCTGAGAAGGATGAATTATATAACTTGAATCGTAAAATGTTGCGCGCATTCCGGCATAGTTGGCGGCGTCATCGCAATTGATGACAACAGCTTTGGTTGCAGTGAAAAGGTCTTTCATTGAGCCGCCGCTTGAACAGCTCTCATATCTGAATCCGTCGACATTTTCATAAAGATAGTCAGTCAGTTCGCCGAATCCTGTGGTACACCAGTACTGAACATCCGTACCGTTTGCGTCATGTCTGTTGCTTTTGTCAGACCAATAGCAGATTGGTTCAAAATCGGAACGCCATGTTGTAACACCCGAGGTAATAAAATAATCCTTCAGATTTGTTTTCAGAAAGCTTACACACTCCGGATTGCCTAAATCCGCAGAGTTACCCATTCCGGTATCAATGCGCCTGTTCGAAAACCATTCGGGATGTGTCAGCGAGTTGAATTCACCGAATTTATCGGTCGGTTTTCCGTCGGGCGTGACCGTATCATGCAGCAGCCCGTATGTTGTAACAGAAATATTACGGCCTTTTGCCATATCTGTGAATTCTTTCATATCCGAACATCCGTATCCGTTCAGGACACTGATATAATCTCTGTTTCTTAAACGCCACGAGCCTTCAAGTGATTTCCAGTTTCCGCTGACTTCATCTGACCACCATCCGTAGTCCCACTTGATTGCTTCTGTTCCATAAGTGTCAAGGCCTGACTGCATATCCATCTGTGTCAGCGGTTCATTGTCATTATCTCTGAGGACAGCAGGTACCTTATATTTAAAAAACCACTGCTTGAAAATGTTGCTTCCGTCGTCAACCGTCCCTTTGAATATGCCGAGATATACGGTGGGGAAGGTAAAGGTACTGTTTTTGCTTATAACTGTGGAAAAGTTGCCTTCCTTATCGGATACCTTATCCATATCTGTGCTGACCGCTGTGCCGCTTATTCCGCCTTTGACATTTATGCGGCCTGACGACCATTCAAGAGCTGAATATATGCCGGATGTTTTATCTGAAATAAAAACCATTGGCAGGTAACCGTTTTCATTCCAGTTCTGAAATGTATTAAGCCACACGGATTTATTGGTAAATAATCTGATTTTTTCGTTATAGATTCCCGAGCCTTTAAAGCTTCGGCCGTCATAGTGGGTATAGCCTTCAGCCATACCGCTTTCTTTTTTTATTGAAGTCAGAACTTCATCCTTCGCACGGACAAAATCAAAAGCCGCAAAGCTTTTTGGCGTGATGCGTATGTCTTCAGAACCGTTATTAATTATTTCGGTCACAAATTCAAAGGGACCGGCGGTATCCGGGTGAGCTGAACACGAAACATTCAATGCCATGTTATCTTTAACCGATTTGAAGTGATATACGGCAGTGACACTGTCTTCATTGACGGCTGTTGTGCAGCTGTCGAATTCCCAGCCTTTTTTGACTGCGGGAAGTGCAAATTCCGAGGCTTTGGT
>JAZUDP010000088.1:0-15902 GCA_045639705.1 Acutalibacteraceae bacterium | reverse complement strand
GAAATAAACAGTAATTTCAATGGTGTTTGTGAGTATATTGATAAATCAGTAAAACAGGCAATCAAATAGTTTGATTTTTCGATTGGTTATGGCATAATACAGCCTCCCTTGCCTAAAGGGAGGGGGACCACGAAGTGGTGGAGGGATTGTGCTGTAAACGATATCGAATTTCAATAAAACAGTACATAATTATCGAAAGGATGATTTAATATGGCAGCAAACAGATATCTGGGCGAATATCCCGTAATCGGTATCCGTCCTATCATCGACGCAAGACGCGGTCCTCTTAAGGTAAGAGAATCTCTTGAGGATCAGACAATGGGCATGGCTAAGGCGGCAAAGAAGCTCTTTGAGGAAAACCTTTGCTACTCAAACGGCGAGCCCGTTAAGGTTGTTATCTCCGACACATCCATCGGTCGTGTTGCAGAAGCAGCAGCCTGCGCAGAACAGTTTAAGAAAGAGGGCGTTTCCATCACTCTTTCCGTTACACCCTGCTGGTGCTACGGTTCAGAAACAATGGATATGGACCCCATGACAATCAAGGGCGTATGGGGCTTCAACGCAACAGAGCGTCCCGGTGCAGTTTATCTTGCATCAGTTCTTGCAGCACACGCACAGAAGGGTCTTCCCGCATTCGGCATCTACGGCCGTGAGGTTCAGGAAGCTGACGACTCCGAAAACATCACAGACGATGTTAAGGAAAAGCTTCTCCGCTTTGCACGCGCAGCCGTTGCTGTTGCTACAATGAAGGGCAAGTCATATCTTCAGATCGGTTCTATCTGCATGGGTATTGCAGGTTCATCAATTATTCCCGATTTCATGGAAGAGTATCTCGGTCTCCGCGTTGAGTCCGTTGACGAGGTAGAAGTTCTCCGCCGTATGGAAGAGGGCATCTATGACGAGGAAGAGTTCCAGAAGGCTCTTAAGTGGACAAAGGAAAACTGCCCCGAAGGCTTCGACAAGAACCCCGAGTTCGTAAGAAAGTCAGACGAGGACAAGGAAAAGGATTGGGAGTTCACAGTCAAGATGATGTGCATCATCAAGGACCTTATGAACGGCAACAAGAATCTTCCTGTCGGCAGAGAAGAAGAGATGGCAGGTCACAATGCTATCGCAGCAGGCTTCCAGGGTCAGCGTCAGTGGACAGACCACTGGCCGAACGCAGATTTTGCAGAGGCACTCCTCAACACATCATTTGACTGGAACGGCGTAAGAGAACCCTACATCCTTGCAACAGAGAACGATGTTCTCAACGGTATCTCAATGCTCTTCCAGAAGCTCCTTACAAATCAGCCGTCAATGTTCTCCGATGTCCGTACTCACTGGAGTGCAGAATCCGTCAAGAGAGTTACAGGCTACGATATCGAAGGCCATGCCAAGGAAGCAGGCGGATTTATCCACCTTATCAATTCCGGCGCATCCTGCCTTGACGCTTGCGGCGAGCTTCGCAACGAAAAGGGCGAGCCCTGCATGAAGAAGTGGTTTGACGTTACAGAGGAAGACACCAAGAAGATGCTTGCAGCCACAACATGGAACACATCTGATATGGGTTACTTCCGCGGCGGCGGATTCTCATCACGTTTCGTAACGCGTGCCGAGATGCCAGCTACAATGATCCGTATTAACTATGTTAAGGGCATAGGCCCCACAATTCAGATTTGTGAAGGCTATTATGTAAATCTTCCCGACGAGGTTACGGATACACTCTGGAAGAGAACAGACTACACATGGCCCTGCACATGGTTCACACCTATCTGCAACGGCAAGGGCGCATTCAAATCAGCTTACGACCTTATGAACAACTGGGGTGCAAACCACGGCGCATCAACATACGGTCACATCGGTGCTGACCTCATCACAATGTGTTCAATGCTCCGCATTCCCGTATCTCTTCACAACGTTCCCGAAGAGAAAATCTTCCGTCCCGCTAACTGGAACTATTTCGGTATGGATAAGGAAGGTCAGGACTACCGCGCATGCGCAACCTACGGTCCTCTTTACAAATAAGCAGAATTCAGCTTCAGCCGCACCTTCGGGTGCGGCTGTTTTGCTTGAATGAAGTATATCCGATACAGCCGCAAATCACGCAAATACATACAATATGTAATTTATACAGATTATTAAATGTGCAAAATTATGAATATTTCGGCAAAAATGAAGCAATTTATGTGTATACATGCAAAATGTTAAAAAATTCACGGAAATACTTGAAAATCGGAAAGATTTGGTATAGAATATTTCAGGTTATTTTTAAAATGATTAATTATGTACAATTTGAAAGGATGAAACCAATGAACGTACTTAACAAGAAGACCGTTGAGGATCTCGAAGTCAGCGGCAAGCGCGTACTCGTTCGCTGCGATTTTAACGTTCCCCTTGATAACGGCGTTATCACAAGCGACAAGAGAATCGTTGCTTCTCTCCCCACAATCAAGTATCTTATCGACAACAATGCAAAGGTTATCCTTTGTTCTCACCTCGGCAGACCTAAGGGTGAATTTGACCCCGAGTTTTCACTCGCTCCTGTTGCAGCACGCCTTTCCGAGCTTCTCGGCAAAGAGGTTAAAATGGCAGCTGATGTTGTAGGCGAAAGCGCACAGGCTCCTTCCCCAGCTCTCAACGACGGCGATGTTATGCTTATCGAAAACGTTCGCTTCCACAAGGAAGAAACAAAGAATGACCCCGAATTCTCAAAGAAGCTTGCAGCTCTTGCAGACCTCTATGTAAACGACGCATTCGGTTCAGCTCACAGAGCCCACAGCTCAACAACAGGTGTTGCTGACTACCTTCCCGCAGCCTGCGGTTACCTCATTCAGAAGGAACTCGGCTTCATCGGCGGCGCTCTTGAAAATCCCAAGCGTCCCCTCGTTGCTATTCTCGGCGGCGCAAAGGTTTCCGATAAAATCGGCGTTATCACAAATCTCCTTGAGAAGTGCGATACAATCATCGTAGGCGGCGGCATGGCTTACACATTCATGAAGGCTCTCGGTTATGATATCGGCACATCTCTTCTTGAAGAAGACAGAATCCAGGACGCTCTTGATATGATGAACACAGCTAAGGAAAAGGGCGTTAAGTTCCTTATCCCTGTTGACAACAAGGTCGGCAAGGAATACAAGCCCGACACAGAGGCTATGGTTATCGACAGCGATTCCATTCCCGACGGCTGGATGGGTCTTGACATCGGTCCCGCTACACAGAAGCTTTTCGCAGAGGCTATTCAGGGCAGCGGCACAGTAATCTGGAACGGACCTATGGGCGTTTCCGAGTGGGATAACTTCGCAGCAGGTACAATCGCAGTTGCAACAGCAGTTGCAGAGTCAGGTGCTATCTCAATCATCGGCGGCGGCGACAGCGCAGCAGCAGTTCAGAAGCTCGGCTTTGCAGATAAGATGTCTCACATTTCAACAGGCGGCGGGGCTTCTCTTGAATTCCTTGGGGGCAAGGAGCTTCCCGGTATCGTAGCTCTTAACGATAAGGACTAAGTAACCACCGATTAAATCGGATGTGCAAAACTCAGCGGACTATTGTCCGCCATTTTGCACAAAAAATCTTTGACATACGCTCGTATGCCTGCAGATTTTTTGAAACATCTGACGAAAAATATTCTCACTGATTTTCACACCCCGATTTAATCAGCAGTTACCTCTTTTTGAAAGGATTTGAAAATATGAAAAAGTCAGTTCGTAAGGCAGTTATCGCAGGTAACTGGAAAATGAATAAAACTCCCGCAGAAACAACAGCTCTCATCAATGAGATGAAGCCTCTTGTTGCAGACGCAGACTGTGAAGTAGTTCTCTGCGTACCTTTTGTTGATATCCCCGCTGCAGTTGAGGCTGCAAAGGGCTCAAACATCAAAATCGGTGCTGAAAACGTTCACTTCAAGGACAGCGGCGCATACACAGGCGAGGTTGCTGCTGATATGCTTAAGGAACTCGGCGTTGAGTATGTTGTTATCGGCCATTCCGAAAGAAGAACTTATTTCGGCGAGACAGACCAGACTGTTAATCTCCGCACACTCAAGGCTCTCGAAAAGGGTCTCAAGCCCATCGTATGCGTTGGCGAAACACTTGAGCAGAGAGAACTCGGCTACACAGAAACTCTCCTTAAGTATCAGACAAAGATGGCTCTTACAAATGTAAGCGCTGACGAGCTTAAGAATGTTATCATTGCTTACGAGCCTGTATGGGCTATCGGCACAGGCGTTACAGCTACCGATGACCAGGCTGACGAGGGCAACGGCTTTGTCCGTGCAGCAGTTGCAGAAGCTTACGGCGAGGAAGCAGCTGAAGGTATCACAATTCAGTACGGCGGTTCAATGAACGCCAAGAACTGTGACGGTCTTGTAGCAAAGGTTAACGTTGACGGCGGACTTATCGGCGGCGCATCACTTAAGGCTCCCGATTTTGCAACAATCGTTAAGGCTGCAAGCAAATAATTAAAGCATTAACCACGGGACACTTAATACGGTGTCCCGTAATTTCTGAATAAAGGTGATAATTATGAAAAAACCTGTAGTTCTTTGTATTATGGACGGCTTCGGCATCAACCCCGGCGCAGAGGGCAATGCCATCGTGGCTGCAACTACGCCCAATCTTACAAAGCTTTTTAAGGAAAACCCGTTCACAACCATCGGCGCATCAGGTCTTGATGTAGGTCTTCCCGACGGTCAGATGGGCAACAGCGAGGTCGGTCATACAAACATCGGCGCGGGCCGTGTTGTATATCAGATGCTTGTTAAAATTTCAAAGTCTATCACAGACGGCGATTTCTTTGAAATCAAGGCTCTTAAGGACGCATGTGCAAACTGCAAAAAGAACGGAACAGCTCTTCATCTTATCGGTCTTCTTTCCGACGGCGGCGTTCACAGCCACATCGAGCATCTTTTCGGTCTGCTTGAAATGGCAAAGAAAGAGGGACTTGACAAGGTTTATATCCACTGCATCATGGACGGACGCGATGTTTCGGTTACATCGGGCAAGGGTTTCGTAAAGGATGTTTATGACAAGACGAAGGAACTCGGCGTCGGCGAAATCGCAACAATTTCGGGCCGTTACTACGCTATGGACCGTGACTTTGCATGGGACAGAGTTGAAAAGGCATATGCGGCTATGGTTTACGGCGAGGGCATTCAGGCTGACTGCGGCGTTAAGTCTATGGAGGAATCCTATGCGAACGGCGTAACGGATGAGTTCATTGTTCCCACGGTTATCAATAAGGAAGGCACAATCAAGGCAAATGACAGTGTTGTATTCTTCAACTTCCGTCCCGACCGCGCACGTCAGATTACCCGCACATTCGTTGACGAAGCATTTGACGGCTTTGAGAGAAAGAACGGTTTCTTCCCGCTCACATATGTCTGCATGACCCAGTATGACGAGACAATGCCCAACGTAAGCGTTGCGTTCCCTCCCGAAGAGCTTAAGATGACAATGGGCGAATATCTTGCTTCACAGAATATGACTCAGCTCCGTATCGCCGAGACTCAGAAGTATGCTCATGTAACATTCTTCTTCCACGGCGGCGAGGAAAAGACATTCGAGGGCGAGGACAGAATTCTTATTCAGTCTCCCGATGTTCCCACCTTTGACCTTCAGCCCGAGATGAGCGCATATCCCGTATGCGACGCTGTATGCGAAAAAATCAGGTCCGGCAAATACGATGCTGTTATCCACAACTTCGCAACCTGCGACATGGTCGGTCATACAGGTATCTGGGAAGCCGCAATCAAGGCAGTTGAGGCTGTTGATGAGTGCGTAGGCAGGGTTTGCGACGCAGCTCTCGGCATGGGCGGCGCAGTTATCATCACAGCGGACCACGGTAACGCCGACAGAATGATAGGCGACGACGGCAAGCCCTTCACACCTCATTCAACAAATCCTGTTCCCTTCTGCGTTGTAGGCTATGACTGCGAGCTTCGCGAGACAGGCAGACTTGCGGACATCGCTCCCACAATGCTCACAATCCTCGGACTTCCCCAGCCCGAAGAGATGACAGGCGAATCAATGATTAAATAAACTGCAAACAGTTAACGGTCAGCAGAAAATCTGCTGACCGTTTTTTATTATCTTATTTTTATTGTATATGAATTTGATTCAATAAAGAGCGTTGCAACCAGACTTTCAGTGCTTTCAGCAGCTTCTTTCGGAATTTCAACAAGATAATGAATATACTCCGTATTTAACGGGTCAATTGATGTAATTTTTGAATATGTAAAATCGCTGCGATTTTCTTCTTCAATAATTGAAAAACCTGAATACTGATATTTATCTGCATATGTCAGACTTAACCCACCGACTTCATCAGCGTCAACCGCTCTGTCAGAAAGATTTTTATAGGCAATACAAATATCTACATACATTTTTCCCTTTTCCGCCTCATAATGAGAGTACCAGCTATCCTGTTTAGGAGGAAGAACATCCGCCGTTATTTTTTTATAATCAAGTTTAAACTCACAGATGTCCTTAATTGTTACCTTATCAGTTTCGGTAATTTCGTTCTTCTCAGTTTTTTCGTCTTTATTTATCGAACCGCTGTAATTAGTTACTTCAGAAATAATTTCATTTGTGTTTTCGTTTGGCTCAATAGAATCATTATTACCGCTGTCAAAAAAAGAGCCTAAGAAAAGCAGTAAAATAACAGCAATTACCCAGAACCACCATTTTTTATAAATTTTCTTTTTTACTTTTTGATTCTTTATCACTGCATTGCCGGCGGAATTTGACTGTACTCCGCAGACCGGGCAGAAATTACCTTCATATTCCGTTCCGCAATTTATACATTTCATATCTTTTCTCCTTTCAAGTTGAATACATTTGTATTCTTATTTACAAAATAGTAACACATTTGTATTCTTTTGTCAACATATGTGTTCATAAAATTATCTCTTTTTAGTTAGACTAAACATGAGGTGATAACTTATGACAGATGCAATCGCCATAGGAAAAGTAATACAAAATTACCGTGAAGAGAAAAACTTATCACAGGAAGTGGTCAGTGGACTTGCAGATATCGGAAGAACGCATTTAAGCGCAATAGAACGTGGTGTCCGGAAACCGACTTTGGATACTTATTTTAAAATCTGTGATGCACTTGATGTTAAACCGAGTGTACTTATGGAACTTATTGAAGCTGAGTTGAAAAACAATCGATAAAAGTCAAAACGGACAGCAGAAATTCTGCTGACCGTTTTTTCAGACTTGTTCATGATAAAAGCGGCACCGTGCGGTGCCGCTTGATTATTTATTCAGCTTTCTTTGAATACTTGGTAACGTAAATCAGACGCATGATGTTGCAGTCAACGGGACTTAAGGTGTCACCTGCGCCGAAGAATACTGCGCCCATCTGTGTCTGACATTCTTTTGTCAGAACAAGCTCAACTGCTTCAAGGTCGCTCTTCTTTGTACCTGTGCAGAGCGCGCCCGAGCCCTGAATAAGAACAACGTTCTTGCCTTTTACGGCGTTCGCAATACTCTTTGCGCTTGCCTTTGAGCCGTCCCATTTTGCACAGCTGATTTTTGCGCCTGCAATCTGTGCAAAGTCGTCAAG
Source organism: Acutalibacteraceae bacterium (assembly GCA_045639705.1). Lineage (GTDB taxonomy): Bacteria > Bacillota > Clostridia > Oscillospirales > Acutalibacteraceae > CAG-488. The sequence continues at coordinate 8,354 of JAZUDP010000088.1, read as the reverse complement.
ACGGGGATTAATGGGCTTGCCGGTTACGCTGTAACCGATGATTTCGTTGTTTGTGAGGTGTCTGATACATGTGATATCAGACGATTTGTAAATAGCGGCGTGAATTTTTGCAACGGGCGGAACTTCTTCTCCGCTCTCACACTTGAGCGTTCTGATATCAACAACAAATTTCTTTCCGTTTTTGAATGTAAGATTGAAATCTCCGCCGTCTCTTTCACTCTCGCCGAAATCGATAACATACTTGGGAAGCTTGCCGCCGCCGTTAGCCTTGATAAAGCTGTTGAGCATGGCTGTTCTTGTGTAGTCGGGCGTACCCTCATAAAGTCTGTATGTTTTGTGGATTTTCTCCTTGCAGAGAACCTCAAGAGTTTCGGAAAGCTTGAATGCCTCCTCGTAATCGGCACCGAGGCAGCACGCACCGTGATGAACCATCATGAAAGCCTTGCTGTTCGGATAATCCGTATAAGCTGTTTCCATAGCCTTCCTCAGCTTTTCTGTTGAGGGCATGCCGTATGAAGCAACGGGAACGCAGTCGCCGAGAACATCCCTGTACTTTTCGGGAACATTATCAATCGAAATGCCTGTTGCGCCTACAACGGAAGCACGGAACTGATGAGTATGGATAACAAAATTGACATCGGGGCGAAGTCTGTATGCGTCGGCGTGAATACCTTTTTCGCTTGATGGCTTGATGTCGCCCGTGTAGCTGTAATCGGCAATATTTACGATAACAAGGTCATCGGGAGTAAGTGTGTCGTAGGGTCTGCCGCTGGGAGTGATGACAAACTGCGTATCTGAAATACGCGCGCTGACATTGCCCCATGTACGGGCGATAAGACCTGTTTCAAGCAGGCGTTTGCCGGCCTCAACAACAAGCTCACGGGCCTGTGATTCTGAATAAGCCATTTATATTCTCTCCTTTTTCAGAGACCGCCGAGTTAAAACTAACCCGGCGGCTGAATTTAAGTATTGATAAATAAATTATGCCATTCTGCCGCAGTTGTCAAAGATGCGGTCGAAACGGGAAATAGCGTCGTCAATAGATGCCTCGTCATAAGCAGCACTTGTGTAAAGACGGCTGCCTGCGAGAGTAACCATACCCTCTGCCATGTAGGCACAGCCCATGTGTTCCATTTCCTTCTGACGTGCGCTTGTCTGCTTGAGAATTTCGGGAATCTCCCACGGCTTTGACCAGTCAATTGCAAAGTGCATTGTGCCGACTGTGTCGAGGTGACAAACCGAACCCTGGTTGAAAGCTACGAAGGGAAGGTTGTGCTTTTCGATGGACTTCTGAATACCCTTGATAAGTCTGTCACCCATCTGACCTGCCTTTTCACATGCGTTTGTTCTTTCAATTTCGCAGATTGCGTGATAACCTGCAACACAGGAAATGGGAGTAGCAGCCATTGTACCGCCGCACATTGCCTTCTTAACCTTCTTGCCTGATGAGTCAAGACCTGCGCCGAGGTGAGCCATAACATCTCTGTGTCCGCCGATTCCGCCTGCGCCGGGATAGCCGCCTGCGATAATCTTGCCGAAGATTGTGATATCGGGGTCGATTCCGAAGTAACCCTGTGCGCCGGAAAGACCGATACGGAAGCCTGTAACAACCTCGTCACAGATGAGGAGTGCGCCGTATTTGCGGCAGAGAGCCTCAACGCCCTTAACGAAAGCCTTGCTTACGGGACGGGTGCCGCTTTCGGGACCGATAGCCTCAATGAATACGCCTGCTGTGCCGCCGATAAGCTCGTTCTTCTTAAGCTTTCTCTCAAGGTCTTCGAGGTCGCCGGGGAAGAATTCGTCAGTGTGCTTGAATACGAACATCGGAACGCCCTTTGACTGAAGGTTCTTTGTGCCGGGAACACGCATACCGTAAGCCATCTGGTCTGACCAGCCGTGATAAGCGCCGCCCATCTTAAGGATGTTCTTCTTGCCTGTTGCAAGACGAGCAACACGAACTGCGCACATGCATGCCTCAGTACCTGAACCGAGCATACGGAACATTTCTACTGAAGGAACGCATTCGGAAATCTTGTTGGCAAGCTTGTATTCATACTCATGGAAAAGACCTGTTGAGGGACCGCAGTCATTAAGAAGCTCAATAACCTTTTCGCGTACTGCGTCGGGGTTGCTTCCGATGATTGTGGGACCGCCTGCCTGCAGGAAGTCATAGTATTCGTTTCCGTCTATATCATAGAGCTTGTTGTCCTTAGCTTTTGTGAAAACAAGGGGGAACGGATAGTTGAAAGCAAGGTTGTGCTGAACGCCACCGGGGATTCTGCCCTTGGCTACTTCAATCATTTCCTTTGACTTAACGCACTTCTTTGCATAGTACTCTTCCTCGTACTTTTTAAGTGCTTCGGGTTTGATGCTGTAAATCGGCTTTTTGATAAGACCGTCGAGCTGTTTTGTGACAGCGTCGGCATCAAGATACTTGGAAATTGCAAAATTATTGCCCATTTTTTATATCCTCCGTTAGGTTTATTCAGCTGAAATCGCTGTAATTCAATTTAGTATAACACACTAAATTGAATTTTTAAATATTTTTTCAGATTTTTTCTTAAATTTTTTTGCAAATTCTAAAATTTATGGTACAATATAACAAATAAAAAGCAGATATTCTGCTTTATGACGGAGGAGTTATAAAATGGGTGTTTATGTAATTGCTTACGATGTTGGTACAACAGGCTTAAAGACATGTCTTTTTGAAATTGACGATACAATCAAACCCGTAGCCAATTCCTATGCGGGATATAATCTCTACCTTGTAGAGAACGGCGGTGCCGAGCAGGACGGCGAGGAATGGTGGGATGCCATGTGTTCCACCACAAACGAGATTTTCACAAAGTGCGATGTCAGACCGGAGCAGATTGCCGGTATTTCCTTCTGCTCTCAGATGCAGGGACTTGTTCTTGTTGACAAGGACTGCAATGCGGTACGCCGTCCCATGAGCTACATGGACCAGCGCGCAAAGGAAGAGCTTAAAAAGTACATGGCTTACGGAATTCAGATTGCAGGCGCGAACCTTATTCCGCTTGTAAAGTCGCTTATCGTTACAGGCGCTGTTTCCTGCAGCGTTAAAGACCCTGTTTACAAATATAAGTGGGTTGAAAATCATGAGCCCGAAAATTTCAAAAAGGCTTACAAGTGGCTCGATGTCAAGGATTTCCTTATTGCAAAATGCACGGGCAAATGCACAATGACTCAGGACTCTGCATTCGCAACGCTTCTTTACGATACGCGTAAGGGCAAGGAAGGCTGGAGCAAGACCGTTGCCGATATCTTCAAGGTTAATATGGACCATCTTCCTCCGATTATCAAGTCAACGGACAATGTCGGCGGAGTTACTGCGAAGGCAGCTGCACAGCTCGGACTTAAGGAAGGCACACCCGTATTCGGCGGCGGCGGCGACGCTTCACTTATCGGTGTCGGCGCGGGCGCAGGCAGCCTCGGCGATACTCATATATATTCAGGCACATCGGGCTGGGTTATCACCGTTGTTGACAAGCAGCTCGTTGACACATCAGCTATGATAGCCGCAACAGTCGGAGCAGACCCCAGCAGCTTCAACTACTTTGCCGAGATGGAAACCGCAGGCAAGTGCCTTGAATGGGTACGCGACCACCTCTGCCTTGACGAAATCGGTATGTTCATCGAGAAGAAGAATATCACCGAAGGCACAGAAACAGAATACACAAGCCTTTACGACTACATGTCAGAGGTTATCAACAAGGTTCCCGCAGGCGCAAACGGCGTTATCTTCACACCGTGGCTTCACGGCAACCGCTGTCCGTTCGAAGACCCCAACGCGGCAGGTATTTTCTTCAATATCAATATTGATACGGGCAAGTCGGAAATGCTCCGCGCCGTTATCGAGGGCGTATGCTTCCACCAGAGATGGATGCTTGAGCAGCAGAGCAAGAAGATTAAGACGAGCGACACAATCCGCTTCGTAGGCGGCGGCGCGCTTTCAAAGGTTACATGTCAGATTCTTGCCGATGTAACGGGCAGAACAGTTGAAACCGTAAACAAGCCGCAGGATGTAGGCGCGGTAGGCGCAGCAGCGGTTATCGGTATCGGCCTCGGCGTTATCAAGGATGTCAGAGATGTTAAGAAGTTTGTTCCTGCAGTTGCAACCTATAAGCCCAACAAGGCAAACAAGGCAATCTATGACAAGAACTTTGAAGTATTCAAGACTCTCTACAAGAACAACAAGGACGCTTTCAAGGCACTCAACGGCTAAGAAAAACAATAAAAGGGCAGCTTGGGCTGCCCTTTATTTTTATGCTTTGCTGCTTTTATTTATCCTGCGGATATTCCACATTTATCATTGAGCGGATATAATCCATCTGTTCCGTGACATACAGCGTCTGTTCAGGTGTGTTGACGGGACTTTTCGTCAGTCCCTTTTCAACGCATTCACACATATGAAGAATCTGCTCTTCAAAGCCGTTGCCCCTGTACGGGCAGGGGACAGTCTCGTTCTTTCCGTCATTCAGGTGAATTTCAAGCTCCTGCGGCGCATAGAAGCGGATCATTTTTATGTAGCCCTTTGTACCGTAAACCGCACCCTCGTTCGGTTTTCTTAAGAGAATCGCGCTTGAAATATCGGCAATTGCTCCGCTTTTATATTTCAGAAGCATGCAGGTGTGGCTGTCAACACCGTCAAAAAGCGTACTTTCCGCACTTATATGCTCAACATCCTTTCCGAGATACCATGAGGCGAAGTTCAGCCCGTAAACACCTACATCAAGCAGGGAACCGCCGCCGTGGCAGGGCTTGAAAACATGGTGGTCCATTTCGTCCTCGTCCATTGTGTAGCAGAATTTGCCCTCAACGCCGAGAATATCTCCGAGAAGTCCGCTTTCAACAAGCTCAAGCAGCTTTATTGTACCCGGAACAAGCCTTGCCCACATTGCCTCCATGAGAAAAACGCCGTTCTTTTCAGCGCACGCGAACATTTCCTTTGCTTCGCCGAGGTTGACAGCCATCGGCTTTTCACAGATAACATGCTTGCCGCCGTTCATCATAAGGCATGAGCAGTCCTTATGTCCCGAATGGGGAACCGCGATGTACGCGGCGTCGATTTCGGACGACTGCGCCATTGCCTCATAGCTTGCAAATCTGAGCGGAATATCAAATTCGTCCGCGAATTTATCCGCTGTTTCCTGCTTCCTTGAAGCAACAGCAACAAGCTTTGCTTCGGGAACGTTTTTAATCGCTTCGGCAAAACGGTGAGCAATACATCCTGTGCCGACAATTCCGAATTTTAACGGTTTCATGGTAATCTTCCTTTACTCTGAAAGTATTTTTCTGTAGTTTTCTTTGTCAGTGTCGCCCTCGGTGGAGATGCAGAGAATAACCGAATTTTCATCAAGTCCGATTGTTTTTCTGATTTCTTCAAGCTCACTGTTCTGCATTACCTCGGTGACAAAACCAACGGTTGACGCGCCGCTTTCGCCCGAAACGATTTTTTCGTCATCGCCGGACGGTCTGCCGAGTGTGCGCATACCGACAGCGGCAGCGTATTCGGGCATTGAAATGAAATAATCCGCGTGGTCCTTCAGCACATCCCAAGCAAGCTGACACGGCTCGCCGCAGCAGAGACCTGCCATCATGGAATGCATGTCGCCGGTTACGATGTGAAGCTTTCCGTCATTCGCCTCAGCCGTGCGGTAGATGCAGTCGGCGGCATTAGGCTCAACAACAGTTATAACGGGACGCTCACTGTCGCCGTAGTAATCGGTAAAGAAGCCGCAGATTGCGCCTGCCATCGAGCCGACGCCCGCCTGCAGGAAAATATGTGTGGGCTTTACGCCGTCAAGCTGTCTGACGGCTTCGTATCCCATTGTGGTGTAGCCCTCCATTATCCATGCGGGAACTGTTTCGTAACCTTCCCACGAGGTATCCTGAACAACCACCCAGCCGTATTTTTCGGCGCATTCGTTGGCAAGACGGACATCGTCATCATAATTGAGGTCGGTTATGCTTGCGTCAGAGCCGAGCTTGAGAATGTTTTCAAGTCTTTCGGGCGCAGTACCCTTCGGCATGAAAACAACGCTTTTCTGACCGAGTCTGTTTGCTGTCCAGGCAACTCCGCGTCCGTGGTTTCCGTCCGTCGCGGTAACGAGCGTCATTTCTCCGAGTTTTTCTTTTATTTCCCCGCTTGTCATCTTTTCGTAAGGCAGCTCGCTTATATCCATACCAAGTCTGTCCGCGATGTATCTGCCCGTTGCATAGCTTCCGCCGAGAACCTTGAAAGCGTTCAGCCCGAAACGGTAGCTTTCGTCCTTGACAAAAACATCCTTAACGCCGAGTCTGCCTGCAAGATTTTTCAGCTCGCGCAGGGGAGTGACGCTGTATTCGGGAAAGCTTCTGTGAAATGCATTTACTTTTTCGGCGTTTTCGTAACCGAACCGCTTAACAGATGACAGTTCTTTTCCTTCATTATGCTCTATGTGTGCAATTTTAAAGCACTCGCTCATTTTTATCACCGCGCTATATTATTTTTGTTTATTATATCAGCAGATTTTATCAAATTCAATACAAATATTGCCTTTTGGTAAATATAATCTGCAGAAAACTGCTTGTATTTTTTCGTATTATCATATACAATATAAAAAAGAAAACAACAAGGGGCTGATTAAGTGAAAAATCCTCTCGCTTTTCTCTTCTCAAGAACGGAAACAGAAGACGAACACATTTCCAACCGTGAGATACTGGGCTATGCCACAGGTGCAATGGGTCAGTCTATTTCAGGCGGATTTGTCACAAACAGGGTAACATATTTCTACGAAAATCACGTTGTTCCCGGTCCGTATGCTCACTATGTCGGCAAAATCATGACCGGCTCAATCATATGGGACGCAATCAACGATGTGCTTGTCGGCGGCTTTGTTGACAGACGAAATCACAAGCCGTATCAGAAGATGCGCCCGTATCTGCTGTATCTTCCTCCGATTATCGGTGCAATCAGCGCGGCGATGTTCGTTGCGATTCCCGCAAGTCAGACACTCAGGCTTTTATATCTTGTTTTCTGCTATTTCTTCTGGGATCTGATTTACTCGTTCCAGGATGTCGGCATGTGGGGCAAGCTTCCGCTTTCATCGTCACACTCTGCTCAGCGTGCAAAGGTTACACAGTGGGTTTCAATCGGCGCAAGCCTCGGCGGATATATACCGAAGCTGTTCCCGACCGCGTGGGACATGCTTGAGAAAAACGGTATGGAAGAAAAGCTTATTTTTATGATGTTTGCGTTCATTTTCGGACTTGGCGGTCAGATGATTGCCATGCGGGCATCAAAATACAGGGAGCGTATTGCCTCGCCCGTTCAGAAGGGAGAAAGCTTCCTTAAATCAATCACGGTTCTGCGTCACAACCCGACGCTTATTCTTATCAGCATCGCGAAGCTTATTCACGAAATGTATCCGAGAATTGACAGAACATATTTCTATCAGTCGGAATTCAGAAACAACAAGAGCTTCGGCGGCGGTACAGCCGAAACAATTTACGAAACGGTTTCAAGCATTCCCGGTGCGCTTTCTGTTTTCTTTGCCAACAAGATTAACGGCAAATTCGGCGGAATGAAGCGTGCGCTTATCATTTCTCAGATTGCGGTTATTTCCGCAAGAATTATTGCATATTTCGTCGGACTTATCCCCCCACTTAAATACAAAACCGTTCACGGCTACATTATTAGGTGCGCAATTATCGGCGTAAGCAGCGGATTTACAAGCTTTATGGAAATCGCACACCGCTCGCTTATCAACGATTCAATTGACGAGGTTGAGCTTAAGACAGGTCTTCGTACCGAGGGTATCACGACCTCCGCGGGCAGCTTTGCAAACAAGCTTACAAGAAGCCTTCAGGAGCTTATCAAAACCTTTACTCTTTACAAATTCCTCGGCTACAAGGCAATTCCCGGTGACAAGGATTATATCTTCCATCAGAGTGCGCATTTCTATAAATGGCAGTACCCGATTTTCATACTTGCTCCCGTTATCGGCGAAGCGCTTTATGTGCTGATTATTCTTTTCGTTAAGGAAGACCCTGAGCGCAGAGCTGAGGTTGAACGTCAGCTTGCAGAGCGCAGAGCGGCAGTCAGGGAAGCCTCGGAAGCTGTCAATATCGAATAAAAATTGCAGCGTGCCTACAACCGTAAGCACGCTGATTTTTTAATATTTCATTTTCGGTGAGGGAGGATTCTTCTTCACCTTTATTTTTTTCATGATTGTTTTAACGGGAAGTCCGACTGAAACAACGGGAGGAATAAGCAGTGATGCGGGAATGGCAAGAATGCAGATAATTGTCATAAGCACATCGCCTGCGCAGGAGGTGTACTCGGGTGTCGGGGT
>JAZUDP010000087.1:0-3706 GCA_045639705.1 Acutalibacteraceae bacterium | reverse complement strand
TAAAAAATAGGCGGTGCATTTGGCACCGCCTATTTTTTATTCTTTTACTTACTGCTTTGCGCCGTTGTCGAACATTTCAAGTACCTTAACAGATGCTGCGAAGCAGTCTGCAAGACCCTTTTCGTTCATGTTGTCATAGCTGTCACGGCGTGTATGGTAGTAGTTCTCAAGCTTGTGGTTAAGACCTGTGATACCTGTTGCACGGAAGCCTGCCTGTGCAAATGCTGCTGAGTCAGTAGCACCGCCGAGAGGAGGAACCATACCCTTGTTGCAGTTGATGCCGAGATCCTTGGCAGCTTCCATGTAAAGGTCGGAAACATCCTTGTCAGCCTTTACTGTTGCGTTAAGGTCACGGTAGTTAACAAGAAGATACTTGGGGTCATGAATTGTATCGTAGGAATAGATGAATGTGGGAACATCGTCAAATTCGCCCGCATGAGCCTCGCACCATGCCTTTGCACCGCGGAGACCTGCTTCTTCGGAGCCTGTAAGAACAACGCCGATTTCTGTGTTTTCAAGCTCAATGCCTTCATCCTTGAGAGCCTTGAGAATAGCAATACCCATGTAGCAGCCTGAAAGGTTGTCGTTAGCGCCGTCAACAACGCGCTTCTTGTTCCACATGAAATAAAGACCGATCCAGAAAGGAAGGAAGATAAGACCGATAAGAGCAGCCTTTTCAAGAGATGAGCAGTCAGCTCCGTTAACAAGGTTTGATGCATTTGCAAGAGTCATTATTGAAACAACGATGTAATAAACTGCACCGAGTGCGCAGAGGATAGCGTGGCTTTCGAAGCCAACACCGCCGAGAGCGTAGTTTACGGGCCACTCCCATGCTGCGTCGGGATGACCGTTGAAGATGATGCGGCGCTTTGTTTCGCCTGTACATTTCTTGATAGCTGTTACGTTGTGACCTGTCTTCTCAGGGAAGCACTTGTCAACCGTCTTGAAATAAAGACCGAACTGAAGGAATGCAAGTGCAAGACCTGCAAGAATGAGAAGAATGCTGATGAAGGGAAGCCACTTGGGTGCGCCTGTGAAAACCGAAAGCAGAACAAGAGCAGCACCGATGATAACGAATGTAATTGTGAAATAAATCCAGCCGTAGAATGAGCCGGGATTCTCTTTGAAGGGTTCAACTGTTGCTGTATCGCAGCCGCAGTCCTCCTTGAGAACCTTTGCCATGTATTCGCAGGCCTTCTTTTCACCCTCGGAACCGGGATCACGTTTGCCGAGATTCTTGCATATGTATGTGATTTCATCAATCATATACTTAGCGGCCCAGTTCTTTTTGTCGATAATCTTTTTAAGATCCATAAGTAAAACCCCTTTACTTTAAAGTTAAATATAATTTTATCAATATAGGATAAATTTGTCAATAAGCAATATGACAAAATACAACACAATATTTTGTTACTTCTGTTATTATGATTATATGTGCGGTAAGCAAAAAGATGAGGCAATTGTACTCCACAGTGAAATCCAAGGGGCAAATTGCAATTTGCCGCAGGTAATGCGAAAAAAATACAGCCCGCCCAAAGGACGGACTGTGTCAGCATTATTCAAACTGAATCAGATGCAGTTTTTCCATCTGAGTGCGGGGAAATGCCAGTTGCTGTAACCCATTACGCGTGCAATCTGTGTGCTGACCGAGCAGTTCTTGTAATGCTCGCCGTCAACAAAGCCTGCATCGTCAGCCGATACAAAGCAGGGAACATCAACGCCTGTGTGGCTGCCTGTTGTGTAGAAGTACTCGCAGGTTTCCTCGTTATATGTAATGCCGCCTGTCTCATGGTCAGCTGTAACAACAACAAGTGTGTCGCCGTCTTCTGCGGCAAAGTCAAGTGCCGCCTGAACAGCCTTGCTGAATTCAACTTCCTGTGCCATTGCGCCGTCAAGATTGTTGCTGTGTGAGAACTTGTCAATCTGTGCGCCCTCAACCATAAGGAAGAAGCCGTCCTCATCGGCGTTGAGAAGCTCAATAGCCTTTTCCGTCATATCAACGATGTAGGGAGTGCCGTTGGAGTTGTCAACATTTGCAAAATCGTTGAAGCTGAACTGACCGAATGAACGTGTGCCGGGCTCGAGCGCGTCCATTTCCTCCTCGGTTGTGATAAGCTCAAAGCCGTGTCTTGAGCATCTCTTCTCTGTAACTGTATCGCTTGCCGCACCCCAGATGAGCGTGAGGTCTGAGCGGATCTGGTCCATTGAAATGTCATACTCAAAATCGCGTTCAACGCTGTGAGCGGAGAATGAAGCGGGAGTTGCTCCGCTTGTCTTGTCTGTTGTGACAACGCCTGCTGACTTGCCGTTTTCAATAGCAAGCTCTGAAAGGTTCTTCGGAACGTTGTAGAAGGTTCCGAGCGGGTCAAAGATGTATACGCCGATAGCGCCGTTGTAGGTTCTGATGCCTGTTGCAAGGGCTGTGCCGCCTGCTGCGCTGTCGGTAACCTCATTCGTAAGGCTTCTTGTCTGTGACCATGCGTGAACGGGCATATTGTCCATTGCAAGGCCTGTGTTTTTGTACTTTCTTGTTGCTGCCATTGTGTTTGCGCCGTTGCCGTCACCAATCATAAGGATAACATTCTTGTAGGTTCTGTAGTCCTTGTGTTCAGTTCCCTTGTAGCCTGTAAGACCGAAAAGGGTGCCGAACAGCATGATGATGGTTGTGAGCAGTGAAATAACTATTTTCATAATTGTCCCTCCGTTTCAGTTTTTAACATTGTATATCATTCTGACAGAAATTTCAAGTCAGAACATACGCCTGAGCAGATTATTTACAAAATCAACATCAACATTGCCGTAATTTTTCGCAAGACTTGCGTTGCCGTCCCATCTCGGAGAAAGAGCCGCTATGTCTTCGTCGCTTAAGCTTACATCAATTCCGGGCGTGATTTTTTCAACAAGATTTCTGTATTCTTCCTCGGTTGTGCCGACGCGTGCATAAAATTCCGCCGTTTCGGCTCCGGCAACCTCTTTGTTATACGCCATGAATTCATTGAGAAAAACCGCGCATGCCGTTCCGTGGGGTACGCCGTAATTTTCGGTAAGGAAATATCCGAGCGCATGAGGAAATGCCGTACCCGTAACGGAAATTGCGTATCCGCCGTAAAGCGAAGCATTGTAAAGCTCCTCACGGTCGTCATAGGTGAGAGCCTCCGTACCGCTGACGGCAATTTTGCGGAATACCTTTATCAGCTTTCTGATTCCCTCTGCGGCAAACGAGCGTGAAATGTCATTCGCCTTACGGTTAAAATAGCTTTCGGTGCAGTGAGCAAGCGCGTCAACTGCCGTTGAACGTGTGAAGCTGTCGGACATAAACTCAGTGTATGTCGGGTCGCCGAAGGAAAGAGCAGGGTAGGTGAGGTCATTGCGGAAGCTTTTCTTTCTGCCATCGGAATTTGTAAGAACGGAAACGCTTGTCACCTCGCTGCCTGTGCCTGCCGTTGTGCCTACGGCGGCAGCTTTAAGCGGAGTATTTGCCCAGTTCATCGCGTACAAATCCTTTTCGGAAATGCCGGGGTTAGCCGCCGCAACCGCTACAGCCTTCGCAGCGTCAAGCGGAGAGCCGCCGCCTATGCCGAGAACAAATTCCGCACCGAAACGGATTGCTTCCTCTGCAGCCTCAAAGCATGAGCTTACCGTCGGATTCTGACAGATTTTACTGTAAATTATATATTCGATTCCGACAGAATCAAGCGCAGCCTTT
>JAZUDP010000086.1:0-19998 GCA_045639705.1 Acutalibacteraceae bacterium | reverse complement strand
GACAATGGATGAGTTGAAAGCCGCCCTGCTTGATTCAATGAAGCAGGAGAAGCCCACGCTTATCGACATCAAGGTTCTGCCCAAGTCAATGACAGACGGCTACGGCGGATGGTGGAACGTCGGCTGCTCCGATATTCCCAGAACTGAAAAGGGCAAAGAGGCTCTTGACGAAAAGCTTGTGCATCTTGCAGAAGCACGTAAATATTAAAGGTTTAATCCCTCCGACACGGCTCACGCCGCGCCTACCCCTTGCCGCTGTGCGGTATTCCCCTATTAGGGGATACCCTTTAGACAGGGGAGGCAAATCGGTATTAAATATTAAGGAGAAATTTTTATGGACGCAAATAAAATCAAACTCGGTATTGCTCCCATCGGCTGGACGAATGACGATATGCCCGACCTGGGCGGCGAAGTAACCTTTGAGCAGTGTGTCAGCGAAATGGCACTTGCAGGCTATGAGGGCTGCGAAATCGGCAACAAGTACCCCAAGACCGTTGAGGGCATGCACGAGTATCTTGACATCAGAGGACTTCAGATTGCCAACCGCTGGTTCTCATCATTCATTCTCACAAAGCCCTTTGAAGAGGTCGAAAAGGATTTCAGAGAGAACTGCGAGTTCCTTAAGGGCTGCGGCGCAAAGCGTATCGGCGCTTCCGAGCAGAGCTATTCAATTCAGGGTCAGATGGACACGCCTGTTTTTGAAAAGAAGTACGTTATGAACGACGAGGAATGGAAGAAGTTCACGGACGGTCTTTCAAAGCTCGGCAACATCGCCAAGGAATACGGCATCACTCTTGTTTATCATCACCACATGGGCACTGTTGTTCAGACGGCTGAAGAAATCGATAAGATGATGGATATGTGCGACCCCGAGGCAGTATATCTTCTCTTTGATACAGGTCATCTTGCATACTGCGGCGAGGACTACATGGCAGTTCTCAAAAAGTATGCCAAGAGAATCAAACACGTTCACCTTAAGGATATCCGTCCCGAAATCGTAAAGCAGGTTAAGGACGAACATAAATCATTCCTGCAGGGCGTAAGAATGGGCGCATTCACGGTTCCCGGCGACGGTGCTATTGACTTCAAGCCCGTATTCGATGTTCTTGACGAAGCAGGCTACGAGGGTTGGATGCTTGTTGAAGCAGAGCAGGACCCCGCAATCGCAAACCCGTTCAAGTATGCCAAGATGGCAAGAGCATATATTGCCGAAAAGGCAGGGCTTTGATTTACCGTTCCGATAAATCAATGAATAATGAATAATGAAAAATCAAGGAAAGGCTTCGCCTTTGGCTATTGTAATGGGTACGGGCAAAGTCCGTCCGAAATTATTCATTATTCAATATTAATTATTAATTTTTTCACAGGAGATGTATATAAAATGGCTGAGAAACTCAAGTACTTCGTCAACGGCGAGTACACAGAATCCAAGACAGACAAATATTACGACCTCGTTAATCCCAGCACAGGCGAGATTACAGGCTACGCTCCCTGCTGTACGGCAGAGGAGGTCGAGGGCGCAATCGCCGCGGCAAAGGCTGCTTATCCCTCATGGAGAGCAACTCCCGCAATCAAGAGAGCGCAGATTCTTTACAAAATCCGTGACCTGCTTATCGAACACATGGACGAGCTGACAATGCTTGTTGCCGAGGAAAACGGCAAGGTATGGTCAGAGGCTGAGGGCGATGTTCTTAAGGCAAAGGAAGGCACCGAGCTTGCTACACAGGTTCCGTCACTCATGATGGGCGAAAGCATCATGGACGCATCCAAGGGCTACGATACAGTCAAGTACCGTGAGGCAATGGGCGTTTTCGCAGGCATCGTTCCCGTTAACTTCCCCGCAATGATTCCCTTCGGCTGGATGGCTCCCACCTGCATCGCAACGGGCAACACAATGGTTCTCAAGGCTGCAAGCCTTACGCCCAGAACCGCTCTCCGCATTGCAGGTCTTTACAAGGAAGCAGGCGTTCCCGACGGCGTTATCAACATCGTTACCTGCTCCAGAAACGAAATCAACATCATTCTTGACAGCCCCGATGTCAAGGGTATCACATTCGTAGGCTCAACACCCGTCGGCAAGAAGATTTATGAGCGCGCAGCTCTCAACGGCAAGCGTGTTCAGTGTCTCTGCCAGGCCAAGAACCACGCTCTTATCCTCGAGGATACACCCATTGAGAGAACAGCCGCAGGCGTTATGAATTCCGCATTCGGCTGCGCAGGTCAGAGATGTATGGCTCTTTCCTGCTGCGTTGTTCAGGAAAGCATCGCTGATAAATTCGTTGCTGAGCTTGTCAAGCAGGCAAAGGGTCTCAAAATCGGTCCCGCATACGACAAGACATCAAAGCTCGGTCCCATCACATATGAGAAGCATTACAAGGAGGTTCTTGCTGATATCGACAAGGGCGTTGCCGAGGGCGCAGAGCTTGTTCTTGACGGACGCAATACAGTTGTTGAGGGTTACGAAAACGGCTTCTATGTAGGTCCCACAATTTTTGACAAGGTTACAGACGAAATGACAATCGGCAGAGACGAGGTTTTCGGTCCCGTACTCTGCATCAAGCGCTGCAAGGACTTCGCAGAGGGTCTTGCAATTATGAACGCCAACCCGTACGCAAACGGTTCGGTTATCTTCACACAGAACGGTTACTATGCGCGTGAGTTCACACGCCACACAGACGGCGGCATGGTCGGCGTTAACGTAGGTATTCCCGTTCCCATCGGATTCTTCCCGTTCTCAGGTCACAAGCAGTCCTTCTTCGGCGACCTCCACTGTCTCGGCAAGGATGCATACCGCTTCTTCACAGAGTCCAAGTGCGTAACAACACGCTGGTTTGACGAAGAGGAAATGAAGAAGACCGAGGTTTCCACATGGGACGGAACAATCTAAGATAAAATTCTTTTACATTTTTAGCCTCCCTTGTCTAAAGGGTATCCCCTGTTAGGGGAACGTCACGAAGTGACAAGGGGTGAGCTACGGAGGGGATTCTTTAACCTCTTGATGAATATTGAATAAAAGGGCGGGACACCCGCACCCGAATATAAGAAAGGTTGTAATTATTATGATTAATGTTGGTATTATCGGCGCAGGCCGTATCGGCAAGGTACACTGCGAATCAATCATGAGATACGTTAAGAACGCAACTGTAAAGGCTGTTGCAGACCCGTTCATGAACGACGAAACAAAGGCATGGGCACAGGGACTCGGCATCACAGAGTTCTATGAGGATTACCATAAGATTCTCGAGGATAAGGATATCGAGGCTGTTCTTATCTGCTCTTCAACAGATACACATTCTCCTATTTCTCTCGAAGCTATCGCGGCAGGCAAGCACGTTTTCTGCGAGAAGCCCATCGACCATGATGTCAACAAGATTCTCGAGGTTAAGAAGGCTCTTGCAAACAGCAACGTAAAATATCAGGTAGGCTTCAACCGCCGCTTTGACCATAACTTCAAGGCAGCACGCAAGGCTGTTGAAGGCGGTCAGATAGGCGACCTCAACATCCTTAAGGTCTGCTCTCGCGACCCCGGCGCACCTCCCGTAAGCTACATCAAGGTTTCCGGCGGCATCTTCCTTGACATGACAATCCATGATTTCGATATGGTTCGCTTCATGTCCGGCTCAGAGGTTGAGGAAGTATTCGCATACGGCGCAGTTCTTGTTGACCCCGCAATCGGCGAGGCAGGCGACATTGATACAGCGGTTATCTCCATGAAGCTCGCAAACGGCGCAATCGCGGTTATCGACAACTGCCGCCGCGCAAGCTACGGCTACGACCAGAGAGTTGAAGCCTTCGGCTCGCTCGGTCAGGTTGCCATCGGCAACGATTCAGAATCAACAGCGGTTATCTCCAACGCTGACGGCGTTAAAGGCGAGGTTCCCCTTAACTTCTTCCTTGAGAGATACATGGGCGCATACGTTGCCGAAATCACAGAGTTCATCGACTGTGTAGAGAACGACAAGCCCATCGCAGTAGGACTTGAGTGCGGTCTTCAGCCCGTTCTTATCGGTATCGCCGCCAAGAAGTCCCTCGAAACAGGCATGCCCGTCAGGATTGCCGACATCGCAGCAGAGTACGGATTATAATTAATAGTCATAAAAAAGCGACAGGAAAGCTTATCCGTTTTCCTGTCGCTTTTCTTTATTTATCTGTTGTTAAGCGGTTGCCTGCATATAATTCTTCCCATTCGTTATAAAGCGGATTATCCCATGTTTCCCCGTCAAAGGTTTCATATGACACTACAATAGCCTTAAAATATTTAATATTACAGTTCTCGTCAACCGTGTATCCGTAATTATTACCGAATTTGCCGCCGGAAACAAGGTTTATGTCGGCGTAATTGCAGTATCTGACATAAGAAGGTTCATCAGCATCAAATCCTGAAGCTTTGATTTTAACCGGTAAGTTGTTTGAATCCCATGCAACAAAACCGATTACAGCATTTTTGATATCGCTTTTAGTATTATTCTGAAGAATAACCTGAAGCATATCCGGATATAATGCTTTATATCTTGAATCCTGAACAACATATTTTGTTGAAATAATTTTCAGCTGTTGCATTGATAAACCGTCAGTTAAATTCTTTTCACGAAGCAGAGAATCAAGCTTATCATATGATGTTATTTTTTTCTGAGCATCTGCCGACAGCTTGTTATATGCTTCTTTTGCTTCAGAATAGTTACTTTTTGCGGTTATTGCATTATCTATTTTTTTCTGAACATCTGATATAAGGAATGTGTCTCTGCCGGAAATGGCATTTTTTAATTTTGAATAGTTGCTGACTTTACTTTTATTGTCGGAATCAAGCTGATTGTAAACTGATAACGCTTCGTCAATTTTTTTAGATTCCTCTTCGGTTATTGCACCGCTGACATAAGTAATTTCATTAATAAGACTTTCAGTTTCGCTTATTATTTTTGCGTAATACTCCGCTTCAACCTCATCCAGCCTTTCATAATTTGATACAAAAGATTTCTGACTGTCTGTTAAGGCGGTGTATGCATTTCTGACTTTTTCGATTTCAGATAAATCGGCTTTGTCATTCAGTTCCTTAATCTGTGATTCGACTTTCTCTGCTATTAATTCATCACACTTATCTCGCGCTTTTTTCAGCTTTTTATAGTTGCTGACATCCTTTTGATCGGTCTCATTAAGGAAGCTGTAGAGTTTCTCAACCCGTTTAATTGCGAAATCACTTTCCGCGGTAACATCCGACAGCTTGTTAATCTCAGCAATAACATTTTTTGCTGCTTCGCTTTTACCTGAATTGCCGAATATGCCTATCAGAAGAATAATCACCAAAACAGCCGCAATGATCCAAACCCATTTCTTTTTTAACAGATTTTTAATTTTATCAGGTGCTTTTTTACCGTCTTCACTGATTTGATTGTTTTTATCTGTTATTTCACTGATTGGATATGTATTTTCTGTACCGCATTCCGGGCAGACAGTTCCTTCAAACTCTTTTTTACAATTACTGCAAATCATATTTTTCACTCCATTTTTTATTTTTTGCTGATAATATATTCCTGATTGTTAAACATGACACTGATTTCATATGGCATACCGGCAACCGTTTTCGGGATTTCAAACAGAATATATACTGTTGCATTTTCAAGCGGATTGATTGGTTCATATTCGCTCAAATCCTCACCGTTTGATATTTCTCGCACAATAAATCCCGAATACTCATATTTATTTGCAAAAATTGCTTTTGCAAACACGAATTTTGACGGTTCTTTACCGCTGCTCTGATAATTAATCAAATTTGCTTTTATTCCGAGATATGTATTAGTATTATTGTCTTTTTCATTTTGAACGTTAACTGTTTCCGTATCTGAGGGGTCAGCATTCTCTGCAATTTCAACATCTGTTACTTTTAAGGTCGCGTATTCTTCACTGCCGATTGTCTGACCTATTTCTAATGGTACAGCATTGCTTAATACTTCTCCGACTGTATAGTCAATTGAATAATTCTGCTCTTTAAAGGAAAGAATAACTTTCGCTTCAACTTCAGACGACGGAATTGATGTTGCGATATGCATAGTATATGTTGCCTGTGGTTTAAGTTCACCATTAGGATTTAAATAATCATTCTCGTCAATGTTATACATTTCTGCAATATACTCAGGACCGTAAAAGCTTTTAACGGTTGCTGTTAAAAACTTATCGCTTGTAATAGTTGTTGAAGTAAGATTTTTTACATCTATCACACAATCTAAATATGTCTCGTCAGGAGTAGTGTTTTCGTAGAATCCGCCGTCATCACTGAATAATGATTGCATTTTATCAGTAGTGAATATCTTTCTTACTTTAAATTCAGCATATTCATTGACAGTGTATGTTTTTCCTATTTCTATTTGATTCAGCGTTTCCTGTGTCTTTACACCGCCTGTTTTATTCTCGGTTTTGTCAGAATTGCATCCGAATAACAGAAATAACAAAATGCCAGCTAATAAAAGGGAAGTAAATTTTTTCATAGCATCAACTCCGTTTTTATTGTTTAGAGACAAGGTGCAAAATAAACATGTACAATAATCTCAAAGTGATTATACACCACATCAGATGTAAAGTCAATACACTTGATATGGTGTATGATATTGTTTTACGGGTGAATAATATGAAAAATTTTGTTGAGCGAATACGAGAATTACGGGAAGACAACGATTTAACTCAAAAACAAATTGCAGAAATCCTTCAGACAACACAGCAGGTATATTCAAGGTATGAAAACGGAGCAAACGAAATCCCCGTGCGTCATATAATAACTCTCGCAAGATACTACAATGTAACCTGCGATTACATCTTAGGTGAATCTGACAATCCTCAAAAATAACCGCCCGAATCTATCAAGGTTCAGGCGGTTTTTTCCTGGCTGCACCTTTGCTATGGTTATATACCGCCCGATACGGTGCCGCCTGATTTAAAATATGTATTTCACATCAGTAAATTGTAATTTGTCGCTGTAATTTTAACTAATCTGCATAGGGGACATTCACGAATGTCCCGCGGAATTTCATCAGACTCTGACGGGCGATTCGTGAATCGCCACTACGCTACGGATATAATAATTGTGTGTCATTCTGAGCGAAGCGAAGAATCTCAGCTTAATTTTCAAGAGATTCTTCGTCGTTCCTCCTCAGAATGACATTACATGTTCCAACTGCTCGCGCAGGGTAACAGAACTCTGATAACTGCCGACCCGGCGAGGGCGCGGAGGCACTCCGCAAATTGTAATTTATTTTCGGGAGGCTTTTTTCTTCTATTTTCAGAAACACATTGCTTTCAGACAGGCGATGTGATATGATAAATCAAAACAAAGCAAAGGGCTGATTAAATGACCGACAAATGCAATGCCCGCGTCCTTGTCACCGACGCTCCGTTCAACGCGGCGGGTGACGGCATGACAAACGACCGCGAGGCTATACAGAAAGCCATAGACTATGTTTATTCTCTCGGAGGCGGAACGGTTGAGCTGACCGCAGGCAAAATCTTTCTCAGCACGGGAATTGTAATAAAAAGCAATGTAACCCTGCTTTTCGGCGACGGAGCAATGCTTAAGCAGACGCTTTCACTTGACGGGTATGTCAAGCCTGTCGGCGACGGATATGAGCCGTACACGCCGATTATCGGCCACAATTTTTCCGAAACAATCAAGTGGAGCCACACATGGTACAAGAACTATCCGTTCATCTTTGCTCCCGAGGGTTCGCACGGTTTTGCGATTAAAGGAAACGGCACAATCCGAATGGCTGAATGCGGCGACGACGCATCAAAGCTTATCAGAATCTGCCCAATCGGCTTCTTCCGGGCGAGCGATTTTGAAATCTGCGATGTTACAATCAGCAACTATCACGGCTACGCAATGATGCCGTTCACCTGCAGACGCGGACTGATTAAAAACGTTAAAATCTTTGAGTGGTGCCACGGCAACGGCGACGGAATATGCATGATGAACTGTCAGGACATGCGCGTCACGGGCTGTGAAATGTACACCGGCGACGACTCGGTTTACATCTTCTCGTCTTACAAAGACCCCCGTCACAGCGAATGGTGGAACTCCGACGAGCCGCAGCCGTCAGTCAATATCGAAATCGACCATAACGACCTTAAATCCAATCACTGCAAGGCCTTTGGAATGATTCTGTGGGGAATTGACTGTCCCGACCTTGAAAAAGTTGAAGTCAGGAACGTATATGTTCACGACAATCATTTTGTCACAATGGGCAACTGGCTTTTCAATCCGTACACAACAAAAACAGAACCTCATCCCGTTGCGGAAATGAGGTTTGAAAACAATAAAATTGACGCGATTGAATCTAATTTCTTTGAAACTCAGGTCAGCGGCATAAGCGGCTACCGTTCAATGCGGACAATGCATAACGGAGATTTCAAAGACGGAAAAGTTTTCTGGATTCTTAACGGTGATGCCGAAATTATCCGCGGCGAAGAAAATTACGCAATGCTTACCGCTTCTGAAAAGGATGCTTCCTCAGTTTATCAGGGACTTTTCTTCAAGTCAGAGGAGAAGTGTTCAATCTGGGTTACGGCCGAAACAGACGGCGTAAGCGGACGGATTTTTGTGCGTGACGCTCAGACAAACACGCTCGCGGCAGAAAAGCTTTTCAGCGGAGCAAAAGAAAGACATGAGCTTTCATTCAATGTTCCGTCAGACGGCAACTATTACATCGGAATTGAAACCGCAGACGGCGGCGACGGTTTTGTAAAGGTTTATGAAACCGAATTCGCGGGCAATATTGACACAGGCACTGACTACAACCGCATCACAAAAGAAGGCGGAAAAATAATATACTATTACGATTAAAGGAGCAATTTTATGGCACAGTTAAAAATGTACTGGCTTACGGACAGTCCCTTCACGGAGCTTACGCTGCCCGAGGGCTATTCCTTCAGCCACTATAAGGACGAAACCGATATTCCGAAATGGGCGGCATGCATATGGGAAGACCATGAAGGCAATATTGATAATGAGCGCTGGAAATGTGAAATAATTGATTTCAAGGACATCGTTCCCGAAAGAGACATGTGGTTCATTGATTACAACGGAGAGCATATCGGCACGGCAACCTCCTTTATTTACAGCAACAGCGGTATTGGCGACATGCACTGGGTCGGCATCCGCAAGGATTTCCGCGGCAGGGGTCTTGCAAAATATCTCAGCAATATCGTTCAGAAAACTCTCCGCGACCGCGGCACGAAGATTATCGCGCTGACCACAAGCGAAGGCAGAGTTTCAGCCGTAAAAAGCTATCTTACCGCAGGCTTCCTGCCCGTTGAATACGATGAGGGCATGCAGGAGCGCTGGGAAAAAGTGCTTGACATGTTCGGTATTGACAGCATTCAGATGCTTAACGAGGACGGTACACCCTACAAAATGATATACAGAAAAGGAGAATAATTATGAACCTTAACACAAAGAATTCACTCACAGATACGTTTGAGCTTGCCAACGGCGTAAAAATTCCGTGCATCGGCTACGGCACATGGCAGACGCCCAACGGCATAACCGAAAAGTGCGTTAAAACCGCCATTGAAAACGGCTACAGACACATCGACACCGCATGGGTATACGGCAACGAGGTTGAGGTCGGCGCAGGCATAAAGGCCTCGGGCGTTGACAGAAAGGATATCTTCCTTACCTCAAAGCACTGGGTAACCGAGCGCGGCTATGAAAAGACTGTTGCGGCCGTAGAGGCTTCGCTTAAGAATCTCGGCACAGATTATCTTGACCTTTATCTTATCCACTGGCCGTGCGTTGCAAAATGCTCCGAAAACTGGGAGGAAATCAACGCTGAAACATGGCGCGGCTTTGAAAAGATGTACAACGACGGCAAAATAAGAGCTATCGGCGTAAGCAATTTCCAGAAAAAGCACCTTGATTCACTTTTCAACAACTGCACGGTTAAACCGATGGTAAATCAGATTGAATTCCACCCCGGCTACACCCAGTTTGACAACGTGCTTTACAGCCAGCAGCAGGGAATGCTTGTTGAGGCATGGAGTCCTCTCGGCAGCGGCGCTGTGCTTAAGGACGAGGGACTTGCGGCAATAGCGGCAAAATACGGCAAGTCAACCGCTCAGCTCTGTGTGCGTCTTGCGCTTCAGTGCGGCGTGCTTCCGCTTCCGAAATCAACCGACGGCGGCAGAATGATAAAGAACGCCGAGGTTTTCGACTTCGTTATCAGCGACGAGGATATGGAAACGCTCATCAATTATCCGACACTCGGCTTCAGCACCTTCCTTCCCGAGGAAGCACCTGCAGACGCCCTTGCAGAAGAATAATCCGTGCAGAATCACACCCCGAAAGCATAAGCCTTCGGGGTGCTTTTTTAACTGTTAAGATTGTATTCCCTGTCAGCCTTCTGTGCGTCCTGAGTAAAGCTGTTATTCTTCCACCACGACCAGACTGCCGTCACGGCGGTAAAAATATAAGTTCCGACGCTTTCCCATGAGGCAAAGCTGATTTCTTTTTTACTTATGCCTGCCGTTACAAGCGCCTGATTCACAAGCGCGAGAATCAGAACAGCCGTTCTGACCCATGTCTGCAGGGTTACACCTTTCAGATTCAATTTTTTCACTGCATTTCCTCCCTGAGTTCATCAATCCGGTGATGTGCGGCCTTAACCGAGTTTTCCACAGTAAACATTCGCTCAACCAGATTGTTATGCTTCTCAACCTTTTTTTCAAGCTGTTCAATTCTGTAATTTGAAAGTCTGTTTGCCGTCATAATACCTCCGAAGGTACCCACAAGAGTTCCTGCAAACGCAATAAGCGCAAGAATTATTTCACCCATTTACACTCTCCTGCAATAATCAAGGCAAACCCAGCCGGAGGGAATTTTTCCCCAGTTGTTTTTAACCTGAGATACCGTACATTCACATCCTTCTACAAGTCCGTCCGCGCCGGCTCCTTTGTTCAGTTTCCTTATCTGCTCCTGAGCGTTTTTTGAAAGCTGACTGAATTTCAGATATTCGTACGATGTGGAGGCTCCCCTGCGTACTCTCAGAAGATTTGCGGTAACGCGGTAAAGTCCGACGGTGTATTCTTCTTTATAATTCTGCGCAAGCTTTTCAGGGTCCTCATAACTGTCTGTCGTCAGGTCTTTAACAGCAAGATGAAGGTGAATTCCCGTTGCCTTGCCCGTTCTTCCGGTATAGCCGAGAAGCGTACCTCTTTTTACTGACTGACCTGCTCTGACGCTGATGCTGTCAAGATGATAATGCAGCATCTTTTTATTTATTCTCGGGTATCTGACCCATACATAATTCGCGCCGTCACTCGCTTTTCCGCAGCTGAGTACAGAACCGTTTTCAATCGCATACTGCGCCAGCTTTTTTCCGTTGGTGCCGTAATCCGTGCCGTAATGGAAGCTTGAAGAGCTGCCGGCTGATGTGCTGATTACCGAACGCCTGCCGTAAACAGATGTTATATAGTGTTCCTTTCCGTTAAAAATTATATTTGAAATTTTGCTCATTTATTCTTTCCCCTTTCGGTAACCGCCGTGTTAACCGACGGTTACCTGACAACTGATATTAATAACTGAATCTTTCGTCCATAGATGTATATGTGCCGAGCGGATAGCTTACCTGCTGAACCGGCACATCATCTGCCGTATAATCATCCGTACTGCCTATCGGGCTGCTGATTTCGACCGCTTTTCCGCAGTCAGACGGGATACCGCTGAGCGTAAGCGAATATGCCTGCACCTCTGCCGAGGAAGCGTCCGACGCGGAAAACGCAAGCGCTGCGTGGACATTTTCACAGTACATCGTTCTGTTTACGGGATTATAACTCGAAAAATATGCCTGAAGCACAGATGTAACGGGAATCACATGAATCCCTTCCTCAAGCGGCAGTTCAACCGTAAACTGTGACGCTCCGATCCGGTTGCTCAATGTCTGCTCAGGCGAATTATCCTGATAAAGAAGAGGGCAGATTTTCACTGTACACGCATCCGTTACATTCAGAACAGCATACCCGTTCAGCGTCATAATGCACGGAGCTGACAGTGCAAACGAATAATTTGAAATTCCCATAACCTTCGGATTCTGCGATGCAGGAACGGCAAAGGCGTCACCGTCACATTTCCACGATATATATTTTGTAAACGGCTGCGCTCCGCACCTGTGTACAGCGTCGCTGTTCTCAACCATTGTGCAGAGCAGGTTTACGATAAATTCAATCAGCCTGTCATAATTGTGATTACTGTAGGGACCGCCGTAAAGCTCGTCTGCCCATACCGCCTCGCAGGTATTGATACCCAGTGTATCGGCAATATAATTGGAAAGCGAGGGATTGATTGACGCGGCAAATATTCCGCCTGCCTCCTCCGCACTCTCGCCCTCACCGTCAAAGCTGTTCATGAAATCGGACAGAGCGGTAACACAGTTGTCCTTGAAACGCGGATAACAAATGCATTTTCCCGAAACGGTTATCGGACTTACATGAAAGTCAACCGCCGCGCAGAGCTTATCATTCTGAATCATATCAACGAAATCAATGATGTTCTGAGTTTCTGTCTGGTCTGCCGCGGCAGAACCCTTTACAGTCCTTGTACATTCATCCCATCTGTACGGAAAATTCAATCCTAAATCCACGTCATTCTCATTATATGCTTCACCTGATACAAGTGCGTGCGGACTGACGGCAGGAATAACAATAAATTTTATTCTGTTTTTAAAATATGAGAGCGTTCTGTCTGTTTCACTTTTTCTGCAAAGGTCATCAAGAAAAGATGCAAGAGCAAAAAACATCGCGTACTCAGCTCCGTGAGTGCATGCAGTAATAAGCACCGTTTTTTCATAATCTGCAGGCTCAAAGGTAAACGCGTAAACAGGCAGCTCCTCCGATGTATCCGTTCCGATGACTTCCTTAGTCACATAATCCGGGAAATCCTCGCACATGGCGTTGAATTTATATTCAAAAAATGCCGGGTAGGAACCGCCGTGCGAAATTTCCTCAAAGCTTTCGGCACCCTCAAACGGTTCGGGTCTGTACCACCCGTCGGGCGCGGAGGAAATTCCCGCACAGCCGTCGTCGCTGTCATCATTACCGTTATCGCTTACTCCGGTTAATTCGTTGAAGCTTTCCCTGAATTCCTCAAGGCACTCCGAAACTCTGTCCTCCATATTGCTTATAGCATTAAGAACAAAAGAATAATCCTCCTCAAGCCATTCCCCAAGGCTGTCAACGCCCTCGTCAATGTGATGACTTACCGCGTTGGTAGCGATAACCGTATCATCATCTGTACCGTAAACGCCGATTGTTATCAGCCCTTCTTTTTCCATGCAGGGCGCGGGGATAAAGCAGGCATCGTTTTCATCAAGAGGAACACGGTAGCTGTCCCTTCCGATACCGAACACAGCGATACGTTCAAGACCTTCCCATTCTTCACTGAAATCAAAGCTGCATCTGTCATAATTCACGCTTCCGCCCGTGGAATATACATCCTCATCAAGGCTGAGGCTGTTGCCCGTTACGGTAAATTCAAGCCGGTTCATGCGCTCACCCTCCCCTTCTGAGTATCGTCGTAATAGTGCTGAAGCTGATATGCCGTTGTAATAATGTCGCGTTTCTGGTCATAATAAATTTTAAGCTTACGCTTCAGGTCATAAGTCTTAAGATAATTTTTCGCGTTATATGCTTTATGTAATTCCTCAGTATATTTCTTAATCAGACAGTCAATATCCTCTGCCGCTTTATAATATTCCTCGCTGAGCTGCGTCAGACTTTTTTCCATTCGTATATTCCCCTTCCGTTTACAAAGTTCATCGTAATTTCAATGCCGAAAATCGCCGTATATCTCATTGCGGTAACAATCGACGGAACGCGGCGTCCGCTTTCAATTTCATTAAGCTCATTTACGCTTATTTTCAGTACGCATGCAAGCTTTTCCATGCTCAGCGCATTGGCAACCCGTACATTTCTGAGCATTTCGCAGAAGGAAGAAGGTATTCTTTTTCCTGCCGCCGAAATTTCCATCGCCTGCTGTACAAGAGGGACAACATCCGCGTTTTTCAGGTTTTCTCTGTATTTCATTACAGGTGTCATCAGTTCTTTTATTATTTCATTCGCCCTTTCGATTGTTCTGTATACGCTTGCCTGTGAAACACCGCATTCACGGGCAATTTGTGAAGTGTTTTTCTGTTCATACCAGTATTTTCTGATATAATCACGCTGAACCGCTGTAAGTTTTTCTTCTATAATGTCTTCAACAAGACCTGCCGCCGTCACACCGCGCACACGGTCAACAACCTCGTCAAGACATTCCAGCGCCTCCTCCTCGTCTAATCCCCCGAGACGCATACACCGAAGCGCGGTTTTCGCTTCGGATATCGAAATCATCCTTTCGGAAGCTTCTTCCATTTCATTCTCCCTTTCTGTCTGTACCCGCCAATATTTAATAGCACATCTATTATTTTAAGAACAAATGTTCGTTATGTCAATAGAATTTCGAAAAAATAATAATATTTTTTAAAAGTATTGACATTTTTAATAGAATGACTCATAATATTATTACTTGTTCGGCTCTTCACAAAACTGAAAAGGGGTTATATTATGGATATTATCAAGGAACTGAGGCTTAAACGCGGAATAACTCAAAGCGAACTGGCAAAGCTTTGCTCTGTTCATCAGACAGCCGTAAGCCAATGGGAAAACGGCCGTACCCTGCCCGACAAACAGACGCTTTTAAAGCTGTCGGATATTTTCGGCGTAAGCGTTGACCTTCTTATCGGCAAGGGTGAACCTGCCGAAAAAAAGAATCTCGTCCCCGTCCTCGGTTATGTAAGGGCAGGCAGTCCGATTGAAGCGCACGAGGAAGTGCTGGAATACATTGAAATTCCCGACGGAATGGCAGCAAGGGGAGAATACTTCGGACTCAGGGTAAAAGGTGACAGCATGACGCCGGGAATCTGCCCCGACGATACGGTAATCATCCGCAAACAGGATTATATCGAAAGCGGAGAGGTCGGAGTAGTACTTATCGGAAACATGGACGCCACAGTAAAAAAGGTAATAAAAAAAGGCACAAGCCTTACGCTTGTACCGTTTAATACATCATATGAGCCGATGATTTTCACACCCGATGAGGTTGTTACCCTTCCCGTTAAAATTATCGGCAAGGTTGTCGAGCTGAGACGCTCATTTGTATAAAAATAAAAAGCCGCAGAAAACTGCGGCGAATGTCATACAGAAACAATTCCGATTATCCAGAAGCTTAAAAACAGCATTACTACGGCGGCAAGAATAAACAGATAATAAACGACGCTTGCGCCGAAATATTTGCCCTTCTGCAGATGTCTGCCCTCTTCATCGGTTTCGGAATATCTGTGTCTTACGGAATTCTGCCCCTGTGCGGCAATAATCGCACAGATAAGCATTACAGCAGAAACTGCCGCACCCGGAGCAAACGGAAGTTCGGGATTATTTTTGCGCAGGGAAAATCCGGCAACAGCAACAATAACCGCAATACCAAGCCAGATAAACTTGACAATCGGATTAGCCTGCTTTTCAGCCTTATTAACTTTTTCGGAAGTTTTTTCCATGCTTCTACCCCAAAATATAAAGATTGGAATAATAATACCACATTAAACAGGAAAATTCAACACAAAAGATTTATATTTTATCAGTTGCAATGATAATTACGCTGTGTTAAAATCAAAATATAAATTTACGGAGAGATAAAATGAAACGCACTTCAAAAACCGCACGGCTGACAATCGGCGCTATGCTTGCAGCTCTGAGCATTATCCTGCCGCAGATTTTTCACCTGACGGGTATTCCTCAGGTCGGCGCCGTGTTTCTTCCCATGCATATTCCCGTTCTGCTTGCAGGCTTCATTCTCGGGCCTGTTTACGGCGCAGTTCTCGGGGCTGCCGCTCCCGTTATCAGCTTTCTGATAACCAACATGCCGACTTCCGAAAAGCTTCCGTTTATGGCGGTCGAGCTTGTTTTTTACGGACTCGCAAGCGGACTTGTATATCATTCCTTCAAGCTTAAATCAGTAAAATTCGGAGCGTTTTTCACTCTCATTATCGCTATGGTGTGCGGACGCGCGGCAAATGCGCTTGCGCTCTGGATTGCCGCAAAATATCTCGGGATTGAGTGCGGCGGAGCAATTGCGGCGGTTGCCGCCACAGTAACGGGTATGTACGGAATCGCGCTTCAGCTTATCACGGTTCCGCCGATTGTGTATGCGCTCAGAAGGAGTGAAATGATAAAATGACAGACAGCGAAAAGGCAAAAAAGCTGCTCAGCGAAAACAGATATACCTTCGTCGCGGTAAAAAACGGCGAAGTCCGCCCCTCACAGAAGCGCGGCGTTGCGCCTGTGATTGACATTATCGACAGCGAACCCGGATTTCTCAGCGGCGCATGTATCGCCGACAAGGTTATCGGCAAGGCTGCGGCAATGCTGCTGACGGCCGGAGGAGTCAAGGAAATCCATACTCCCCTTGCAAGCATGAAGGCCATTGAATATATCCGCGGAAAGCAGACAAAACTCAGTTATGAAAGCACTGCCGAATATATAATAAACCGAGACGGCACCGACATGTGTCCGATGGAGAAAACGGTTTTTAACATCAGTGACGAAAAAGAAGCCGAAAGGCTTATAAGAATAAAACTTGAAGAACTCAGGAGGAAATAACCATGCCGATGATTCAGACAAAAACAACAACAGCCATTTCAAACGAGCAGGAGCTGACGCTTAAGGCAAAGCTCGGAAAAGCAATCGCGATTCTCCCCGGCAAAAGCGAGCAGTGGCTCATGACAAGCTTTGAGGACAACTGCCGCATGTATTTCAAGGGCGATAATTCCAACCCCCTTGCATTTGTAGAGGTTAAGGTTTTCGGCAAAATCAATCCCGCCGCCGCAGATAAGCTTACAGCGGAAATCTGTGATATTTTTGAGGAAGTGCTTGAAATCGCCCCTGCCGATGTTTATGTCAAATATGAAGAGGTTGCCATGTGGGGCTGGAACGGAGGAAATTTCTGATTGCAAAGAATACGCCGGTTTCAATCAGCCGCTAAAAATTTTTTCTTCAATAAAAAATCCCCGAGTTTTGGGCGCCTTCAGAAAGGGAGAAACCGGTTTTGAATGGCTATAATCGCCTTATACTTGCTGAAAAGCCTTGAAATACGCAAGTGTTCCTGCGGTTTTGTCAGCGGCGTCTAAGTCTGATTCTATCTCATTCAAAACTACTTTGTATCTGAAAACAGCATATTTCAGATGAAGAACAATGAAAAAACGGGCAACATACTGATGTATGTCGCCCGTTTTTGATTTGAAACAGTTATTCGCTGAAAGATGCGTTTTCAGACGATTTATCCCTTACTGAAGTCGCCCTTCTCAGGGATTTTATTATTTAACTCAGTTGTTGTAAAGTCCGCGCTTAACGTAGCTTGTATGAAGAATTTCATGAGCCTTATGGCTGCCGGGCTCGCCGAAGAACTCCTCGTATACACGCTTAACAGCTGTGTTGTCGTGTGACTTACGGTTAGCGTTTTCTTTATCAATGTTGTAAAGAACAGATGCACGCTTTGCCTTGTAATCGTCAAAGTTACGAACATTTGCATGAACGATGGGCTGACCGCCGCCGTTGATGCAGCCGCCGGGGCAAGCCATGATTTCGATGAACTGATACTCGCTTGTACCGTTCTTAACCTGCTCCATAAGCGTCTTTGCGTTCTTTGTGCCGCTTGCAACAGCAACCTTAACCGTAAGATCGCCGACTGCATAGGTAGCTTCCTTAACGCCTTCCATGCCGCGAACCTCTGTGAACTCAACGTTGTCAAGAGTCTTGCCTGTAATCTTCTCAACTGCTGTACGGAGAGCTGCCTCCATAACGCCGCCTGTTGCACCGAAGATAACAGCTGCGCCTGAACCCTCGCCGAGGGGGCTGTCAAATGCTTCCTCGGGAAGCATGTTGAAGTTGATGCCTGCGCCCTTAATCATTCTTGCAAGCTCACGGGTTGTGATTGAGATATCAAGGTCGGGATAGCCTGCCGCGTTCTGGTCGTCTCTGCCGATTTCGAACTTCTTTGCAGTACAGGGCATTACGCTGACTGAAACAATCTTTGCAGGGTCAATGCCGAACTTCTCAGCATACCATGTCTTGATTGTTGCGCCGAACATCTGCTGAGGAGACTTACATGTTGAAAGGTGGTCAAGCTGGTCGGGATAATTGAATTCGCAGAACTTAATCCATCCGGGTGAGCAGGAAGTAATCATCGGCAGTGTACCGCCATTTGTGATTCTTTCGATAAGCTCGTTTGACTCTTCCATGATTGTAAGGTCAGCAGTGAAGTTTGTATCAAATACCTTATCAAAGCCGAGACGGCGGAGAGCTGCAACCATTTTGCCTTCACCGTTTGTGCCGATAGGATTGCCGAACTCTTCAGCGATTGCCGCACGGACAGCGGGAGCTGTCTGAACAACAACGTACTTGTCGGGATCGTTGATAGCTTCAAGAACCTTGGCTGTGTCGTCTCTCTCGCGAAGAGCGCCTGTGGGACATGTAACGATACACTGACCGCAGGAGATACATGCATATTCCTGAAGATTTCTCTCAAAGGGAGCTGTGATGCAGGTATCAAAGCCACGGGCATTTGCGCCGATAACCGATACTGCCTGATTGTTACATGCAGCAACACAGCGGCGGCAAAGGATGCACTTCGAGTTATCACGAATCATGTGAACCATGGAATCGTCATAAGCGTAGTTGGGCTTTGAACCGTCAAAATGACCTTCGTTCTCAACGCCGTATTCCTTGCAGAGCTGCTGAAGCTCGCAGCTGCCGCTTCTTACGCAGGAGAGGCACTTTCGGTTATGAGTTGAAAGGATAAGCTCAAGTGTTGTTTTTCTGGAATCACGGACTCTCTTGGAGTTTGTGAGAATTTCCATACCCTCGTTTACGGGGAATACGCAGGCTGAAACAAGGCTTCTTGCACCCTTAACCTCAACCATGCAGATACGGCAGGCGCCGATTTCATTTATTTCCTTAAGGAAGCAAAGTGTAGGAATTTCGATTCCCGCATAACGAGCTGCCTCAAGAATTGAAATGCCGTTGGGCACGCTGAAGGGCATGCCGTTGATTTTAATATTAACCATTTCCATTATGACACGCTCCTTACTTCTTTGAAATTGCGCCGAACTTACATGTCTCCATGCAAGCGCCGCACTTGATGCACTTTGTTGTATCGATTGTATGCGGATTCTTTACCGTACCGGAGATAGCGCCGACAGGACACTTTCTTGCACAGGCTGTGCAGCCCTTACACTTATCAGCGTCGATAGTGTAGTTAAGGAGAGCCTTACATACGCCTGCGGGGCACTTCTTGTCAACAACGTGAGCGATATACTCATCACGGAAGAAACGAAGTGTTGCAAGAACCGGGTTGGGAGCTGTCTGACCGAGACCGCAGAGAGAGTTGTCCTTGATATAATATGCAAGTCTCTCAAGCTCGTCGATATCCTCAAGAGTACCGTTTCCGCTGGTAATCTTTTCGAGGATTTCCATCATCTTTCTTGTACCGATACGGCAGGGAGTACACTTACCGCAGGACTCGTCAACCGTAAAGTTAAGGAAGAATTTAGCGATATCAACCATACAGTTGTCTTCGTCCATGACGATAAGTCCGCCTGAACCCATCATGCAGCCGATAGCTGTAAGGTTGTCATAGTCGATAGGTGTGTCCATAAGGGAAGCAGGAATACATCCGCCGGAGGGACCGCCTGTCTGAGCAGCCTTGAAGTTCTTTCCGTTGGGAATGCCGCCGCCGATATCTTCGATGATTTCGCGAAGGGTGGTGCCCATGGGAACTTCAACAAGGCCGGTGTTGTTGATCTTGCCGCCGAGTGCGAAGACTTTCGTACCCTTCGACTTTTCGGTACCGGTCGAAGCAAACCATTCGGCACCGTTCAGGATGATCTGGCAGATGTTGGCGTAGGTTTCAACGTTGTTGATGATCGTAGGCTT
>JAZUDP010000085.1:0-40385 GCA_045639705.1 Acutalibacteraceae bacterium | reverse complement strand
GAAACGCTTATTGAAGCGGTCAACACGTCCGCCTGTATCAACAAGCTTCTGCTTACCTGTAAAGAACGGATGACACTTTGAGCAAATATCAACACGCAGATTCTCTTTTGTTGAGCGAGTCTCTATCTCATTACCGCAAGCGCAACGAATTACTGTCTTCTCGTACTTAGGATGAATTCCTTCCTTCATGTATGTCACCTCTTTCGATATATTCACGCAGAAGCTATTTTAACACACCTTTTTATAAAATGCAACTGTTTTTTTTATTTATTTGATTTTTTTATTTATGCCCCTGTCCGCGGCCCTCAGAGCCCTGATAACAGGCACAATCAGAATGCCGCAGATAAGGTTGCTTATGCCGTGAGTTATGTCAAACGGGAATCCTGCGGCAATCCACGCGAGCGTTCCTTTGAAATCAAGATGGAACAGCAGGGCCTGCGCAGGTGCGCACAGCACTCCGTAAAGGAAGCCGTGAAGCGAGCATACAGCAGCGTAAACAACAGGCTGAACCTTAGGCGGCATATTCTTAGGCAGCAGCATAACCGCGCCCCACAGAATCGCCCACACATAAAGATTAAGCACCCACCACGGACTGAAGCCCTGAAGGAGTCCCTCGGCAAAAACATAAATATAAATCGGATACAGTGCTTTCGCCCGGTATACCACGGTCATTGCAACGATAATCACACCGAGCAGATGGATATTCGGCAGAGCCGCCATAAGCTCCTTTGTTGCAACCATCAGTGCGCCGAGCATGGCGAAGACCGCAGTTTCTCTTATATTCAGCTTCATTTACTTTGAAACCTTAAAAGAGTAGCTTTCGCCGTCCTTGATTTCGGTCATATCAACACCTGCGGGGGCCATTGCATCATTTACAAAAAATCCCCAGTAGGTTCCGTCAACATTGTAATCGGCAGTAATACCGTTGACTTTTTTGACGTAAAGTCCGTACTGACCTTCCTCACCCTCGATAAGCTTTGCATCAAGCAAAGCCTCACCGACGGTTTTCTTATCGGTTTTTACAACGAATTTTGTCTCGTTTCCGTCCTTGTCGACAACGGAGAAATCAAATTTCGTATTTCCCTCGCCGAATTCTTTTGCTTCAGCCGCCGGTTCTGACTGCTGAGTAACATTTTCTGAGGGAGCTTCTGTTTTTTTGCTGTCCGAACAACCTGCAAAAAGTGCCACAGCCGCAACAAGCACAATGCAAAGAATGAACGACAGCAAACGTTTCATGTTTGTTGTTTTCATAATTCTTTACTTCCTTTTCAGTTTTATAGTTTTGTTTTTCCTTCACAGGCGCTCGCTGTCTGAAATAAATTCACGGAAAACATCTGCGCTCGGGTATTTCGACTTGATACCTTATATCCGGCCTTCTCGATTTCTCAATGGCAGCTTCTCCGGATTGCGGCTCCGGATAAGGATATAAAACAATGTATCTCACGGCGACGGGCTCGTACAGGATTTACACCTGTTTCCCCTTGCACAGTAAAAATTATAACATGCTGTCTTTTATTTTTCAACATTAAAGTTCAATATATGCACCGTTTTCAAAGGAATAGATAAGAGTGCCTGCAATTTCTCTGCCCGTACACTGACCGAGAGCAAGCTCGTACATTTTAAGCTGGTTGCGGTAACGCTCCCGAAGCTCCTCCATTGTAACATTACGGTCGGTTTTGTAATCTACAATCACAAGCCTTCCGTTCTCTTCGAATGCGCAGTCCACATAGCCCTGAACAACAACGGTTTCGTCTCTGACATTTTCGGGCAGATCGGGATAAAGCTCTCCTGCCTTTATTCCGACGGTAACCCTTTTTTCACGCATAAGCAGCGGTGAAGCCTTGATTCTCGCGTCAATATCGCCTGCAAAGAATTTTTCAAGCTTATCAGTTTCAAGTGCCGCGGCTTCATTCTCTGTCAGACGGTTTTCCTCAACCATTCTGACAATCTGACTGTGAACATCATATCTGTCAGCCTCATAATCGAAGAATTCCATAAATTTATGGGTTGCCGTGCCGCGCGCAGCAGGATTCATTCCCGACCCGCTCAGAAACTGAGGCTTTGCCGAGGCAAAATACTTCGCATCAAATTCCGCTGTTTCAAAATCAGACGGTGCGCTTTTGGCTCTGACAGGAGCAAGTGACGCATAGGGGTATTTATAATCGATGCGTTCCTTTATTTCACGCAGGCGTTCTTCATCCGCTTCGCTTTCGTCGGTCTTTTCCTCCTCTGTGTTTTCGACCCTGTCAACTGAATTAATTATTTTTACAAGCAGTCTTTCTTTTGCGTCAAGCGTCTGAATTCCGCTGTCCTCCGCAAGCTTTCTGAGAATTTCAGCGTCGGGATGACGCATAAATGCGGAAACAAGCCAGTCCGCCATGCATCCTGCACCGAGAACGGAAAACGGCGGGACAGGGTCCTTACCCCTGAGCGGAAGAGCCAGGCTTTTCAGTTTGCCCTGTATATTATCGTACCTTGTAACGCAAATAAGCTTTTCCTTTGCACGGGTCATGGCAACGTAAAGCACGCGCAGCTCTTCGGACGCAGACGATACCCTCTCTGCGGCAGCGAGAGCCTTTTTTCCGACAGTGGGATACTGACATTTCGTCCTGCCGTCGCGGCGTTCAAAGCATATGCCGTAATCGGGATGAAATGCCGATACACCCGAATTATTGTCATTGGTGAATTTACCGTTAAGGTCGGCAAGAATACATACGGGAAATTCGAGTCCCTTGCTTTTGTGTATTGTCATTATACGGACAACATTCGCCGCCTCGGAGATGTCCGACGCACTTTCAAGATTACTGTTCTGCTGCTGAACACGGTCAATGAAACGTATAAATCCCGACAGTCCGCGTTTGCCCGTTTCTTCATATTTTGCGGCATAATCCACAAGCAGATTCAGATTAGCATTGCGCTGAGAACCGTTTTTCATAGCGTTTGCTATTGCCTTGCAGCCCGTAAAGCTGTAAAGCTCACGTACAAAATCCGGGCATGAAAGCGTTGAGCTGAGCATTCTTAAGCTTTCGAGACTGTCAAGAAATGCCGCAGACTTTCCGTGTCCGTTTTCAGCCGCTTTAAGTACGCAGTGATGAATCGGTTTCTTTCTTTCTTCAATTCTCATTTTCGCAAGCTCGTCGGGGGTAAAGCCGAAGAACGGAGAAAGGAGAACCGCAAGCAGAGGGATATCCTGAACGGGATTGTCAACAACCCTCATCAGATTGAGCATCGAATTAATTTCGGTCGCCTCAAAAAATCCCGATTTGTTTGAAACATAGGAAGGAATGTTGTTTCTGCTCAGCACCTCGGAATAAAGCTCGGCCTTTCCGCCGCCCGTGGCACGCATGAGAATACAGAAATCACTGTATTTAACATCTCTTGTTCCGCTTTTTTCCGTAACCTGCATCCTGTCCGCTATCATTTCATTGATTGTATCGGCAATATGCTGAGCCTCAACAGTACGGCTGACCTTTTCATTCTCAAGCCCGCCTATAATATGAAGCTCTGTCTGAATGAAATCGCATGCGGCATAAGGCGCGGCGGCAACAAGCTCCTCGCCCTCATCGTAATCAAGGCCGCCCGCTCTTTTTGACATGAGCTGACCGAAAACAAAATTAATATTTTCGGTTACTCCCGAACGCGAACGGAAATTGCGGTCAAGAATAATTTTAGCAGGATAATTTCCGTCAGTGTAGTCCTGCATTTTATCCCTTCTGTTAAGGAATATTTCGGGCATAGCCTGTCTGAAGCGGTAAATACTCTGCTTGACATCGCCGACAGTGAACATATTTGTGTCATCCTTTGACACCGCCCGGAACAGCGTGCTTTGCAGCTCGTTGATATCCTGAAATTCATCAACAAGTATTTCATCAAACTTTTCGGATATCGTATTTGCAAGCTCCGTTTTAACAGGCTCGCCTTTTTCGTTGTAAGAAACGAGAAGATTAAGCGCAAGATGTGAAATATCGGAAAAATCAACGCTGTTGATTCTGCGTTTTTCCTCCGAAAGAATTTCGCCGTAACGCTTAACAGCTGAAACAAGCTTTTCCGCAAGCGGCTTTAAATAAACCATATCCTCACGGTTTTCCTCTTCCGAGGCGCAGAACATCGGCAAAAGCTTTTCCTTAATCTGCCCGTTTACGGTTTTTTTCTGGTCCTTAATAAATTCCGACTCGGGTGAAGAATATCCCTTCGGAAGCTTGCCGAGATTTTTAAGACTGAATTTTGAAAGCTTTTCTCTTATCGCATTCCAACTTCCGCTTCCGATTACGGCTTCAAGCTCATCAAGATACAGGTCAATCTCACTGACATTTTCAGAATATTTTCCCTGTACGGTTTCATCACGTTCAAGGCAGGCGTGCATTTTTTCCGCTGTATGTCTGCAGAACTCAACCGTTTCCGCCGCCTGAGCGATAATGATTTTCCCCCATCTGCTTTCGGCAAGCGGCAGCTCGCTTCTGTATTCGTCAACAAGACCGTCAAGCCATTCATCAGGACGCGCAAAGGCTATGGAATTATTATACAGGCGTTGTATCAGTCCGCCAACAGAAGAATCGTCCGTACCGTTTGCAAGAATGTTGACAATCTCGTTAAACTCCCCGGAGTTTTCTTTGTAAAGCTCGTCAAGAGTACGCGCTATTGCGTCGGATTCCACAAGCTTAAGCTGTGCGCCCTCAAGCATTCTGTAATCGGGAGCAATATCAATATCGTGAAAATTCTCACGCACAATATCGGCACAGAAGCTGTCAATGGTGCTGATTTTCGCAAACGGAAGCATAATAAGCTGATGCTTAAGGTGCGCGTCATCGGGGTTTTCCTTAAGCTTTTCGCTTATCGCCTGAAAAATTCTGTCACGCATCTGCTGCGTCGCCGCACGGGTGAATGTAACAATCAGCAGCCGGTCGGCGGAGCAGGGCTTTTCCTTATTCATAAGACGGCGTATTACACGCTCTACAAGCACAGCGGTTTTGCCTGAGCCAGCCGCCGCGGAAACAAGGACAGTACCGTCGCGGGAATCTATGGCTTTAAGCTGTTCATTTGTCCAGTCAGGCATCTTCCTCACCTCCGAGAGCATTTACGCTGTCTTCAAATTTCGCCTTTGCTATCTCACGCCGCGGAGTATCCTCGTCAACTCCGCAGACATCCTTATAATCGCAGTATTCGCATACATTATGATAAGCGCTTGCTGTTTTTTCGGCTCTTGCGGGATTAACGTGAATCACACCGTTATGTATCTCCGTTGCCATATCTGCGAGAATTTTTTCAACGCGCTTCATCAGCAGTCCCATTCTTTTAAGAGAAATCAGATTGCCCGAGCAGGTATCGTCCTTTTTGAACTTTGCGGGAATTATCTCGCCTGCGCCGCGGCTGTCCATTGAATATACAATGCGGCTGTCGTCAAGCACCATGCCCTTCATTCTCGCGGCCTTCTGTTTCTTTTCCGCAATTGTGTTTTCCTCCTCGCCGCGTTCAGCCTTCGCAAAGGGAGCGTTGACAGGCATGTACAGTATACCCGCAGGCTTAACATCACGGTACTCGCGGAATCCGCTTTTCCATATTGCAAACAGATAAATAAGCATCTGCATATTGAGTCCGTAAAAGACCTCGTTGAGGTCAAATTCCTTGCCGCCCGATTTGTAATCCACGACTCTGACATAATCGCCGTCGCCGCTTTCCATAACATCGACGCGGTCAACGGAGCCCTTGAGCCGCAGTACGCCTCCGTCGGGCAGTTCTATTTCGTACGCAGGCACTTCACCGTCATCGTCGATTTTCAGTTCAAACGCGACAGGCTTGAACTCACTGACGCTGAATTCGGCAACAAGACGGTCAACAACCTCGCACACAACCGTTCCGAGCTGACGGAAGAGATAGTCAAACCTCTCGCCCATCTCGGCGTTGACGGCAAGATTTTCCGTGAAATATTCCTCAAGAATATCAAGCACACATTTATCGCGCACAGGCTTTTCCATTTTGCAGAGCCCGTCGCTTCCGTACGCCGAAATAAGATTTTCAAGTATAAAATGAATGGCTGTACCCTTCTGCATGGGGTCAAGCTCGGCTGTTTTGCGCGGCTCGGCTTTCAGACCGTACCTGCAGAAATATTCAAACGGACACTTATGGTAAACCTCGGTTCTCGACGCGGACATATACATATCCCTGCCGAACAGCTTTACTGCGATATCCTTATCGGTTATTTCAAATTCTTCCTTCTTTACCGCACGCTTCAGCGCCTCAAGTCTGCCCTTATATTCGGGACGGGAGGAAAAATATTTCTCAAGTGTTTTATACATCACTCCGCCCTGCTGATAAAGTCTTGCCATAAGCTCGAACGCAGGCTCTTCACCCTCGACGAAATCCATATTATCAGTCATGACGGTATCGACGGTTTTTATTTTCGGGAAAATTCTTCTGAGCTGTGTTACAAGCTCGGAATGCGACATCTGAGCGCCTGTAATATCCTTGCGCAGATATGTGACATACAGCCTGTCCATAGGACTGCACAGCGTACTGTACGCTATAAAATGCTCCTCCATCATCTTCTGTTCGAAATTGTCGTCCATATTAAGGCTGTAATCGGCAAGCACCTTTCTTTCGCTGTCGGAAAGAATACCGGTCGATACGGGTACCATCGGAAAAACACCGTCGTTTACGCCTACGGCAAAAACAACCTTCGGCGAGGAGGTTTTAACTCTGTCCGCGCTGCCGATAACTATTTCATCAAGTCCCTGCGGCAGATTTCCGACGGTATACATCGACACAATAAGATTGAGAAGCTCGGCAAACCTCTTCGGAGCAAGCCTGATATTTTCAAGTGCAAGAGCAATTCTGTCAATAATTTCAATAACAACATCCCAGATTCTGCCCTGCTCCTCCGCAAGCTCATATTCTCCGCGTTTATTGAGGCTTTCGCTCAGCTTTCTGAGATTTTCGGGAACATTCATTTCGACAAGCAGACTGTAAATCGCCTTCGCCGCTTCAAGACCGCTGCACTCCTTAAGAACAGCTCTCAGTTTCTGAAGCGGAGCGACGGCTTTAAGCCGGGAACGGTTTATCGCTTTCAGCCGAAGCTCGTCCTCCCCATGCATTTTTTCACCGAGTCCGTCGGGATGAGCAGTCCAGTCGCCAAGCCATTTTGTGCCGTTTATCTGCCACATCAGCGCATAGTTTTCAAGCTCGGAAATCTCTTCGGTGCCGAGGTCGGTGAGTCCCGTTTTAAGCACACGCATGACGCTGTCGCAGGAAAAACCGCTGACCGCTATATCAACGCTGCTGAGAATGAATTCAATAAGCGGCTGCGTGATTACAGGCTGTCGCTTATCCTCAAAAACAGGCACTCCGTTTTTTATAAGTGCCGAGCGTATCTGCCGTGCGTAATTGTTTTCACTCCGGCTGATAACCGCAATATCCCTGCATCTGATATTTTCCGTGCGGATAAGCTTCTTGACTGTATGAGCAACATATTCGCACTCGCTTTCAAAATCCTCGGCGGAGCAGAGAGTAATGCTCTCCGTTTCATTTTCATATGTATCATATCTGCTTTCGTAGAGGCTTTTTTCAAGCAGATTAAGCTCTTTGCTGTTGTATCTTTTTTCGTCGGGAAGCTCCGCAAATTCAACGGGCGCAATTTTAACACTGTTCTTTTCCGCAATCTGCACAAGCTTCTGCCTTGTGCGGCGGGTATGTGCAAACGCGCTGAAATCGTCGCAGCTGAAGCTTCTGTCGGATGTAAGCGTGATATAAACGTCCTCCGCCTGAGACATGATTCTTTCAAGCACCTTAAGCTCCTGACTTGTATATCCGCGGAAGCCGTCGAGGAAAACCGTTCTTCCGCTGAAATCTCCGTGCGTATCAAGCACATCGCAAAGTCTGTCAAGCGCGCATTCGTCGTCAAAGTAGCTCGTTTCCACAAGGGCGGTGTATGCGTCGCTGACAAGCGCAAGCTCGCCGAGCTTTGATTTAAGCAGACTGTCATTCATTTCATGCGCCGTTTCTCTGAGCATATCCGCAGAAACGGAACACTGACGGAATTCCTTTATAATTTTCAGCATTTCGGAAATCACAGACGCGCTGTATCTGTGCCGTCCGTAGATTTTAAGGTCATCACTTATGCTTTCAAGCGCAAGACTCATCATAAGCGCGCGCGTGCTGTCGTCAATGGCAGGCTTCGAGTTGACGCCGTATTTTTTCAGCAGCTTCTGAGCAAGGAACGAAAAGCTCAGCACCTCAACGCTGTCAGCGCCCTTTGCGCCAAGCATTTCCAGCATTGTCTTTTCCGTATGAAAGGAATACTGCTCCGGGACAATAAGCACAGCGCTTTCACCCTTTTCGGCAAGCTCCTTTATTTTATTGTAAACAAGTGTTGTTTTGCCCGAACCCATACGGCCCGCAACCAGTCGGAGCATAGGCTTCCCTCCGTGATGTTTTTTATTATTATATTATAAAGAATAGCGGAATGCAATAAGCAAACCTGTTATACGGCACGCCGTGTCCCATTTTCGGTACTTGAGCCTGCAAAAAAAGAAAGAGGAGCAGAAAACTGCTCCTCTTAAATGAATTTTTCTTATTTAACCTGTACGGGATCATCAATGTCACAGCATGAGCATGAAACATAATCGCACTTGTCGTCTTCTTCAACCTTATTCTTGCAGGGGATAACCTTTGTTACAAGATAATAAACGCCTGCGATTGCTGCTGCGATAGCTGCGATGATGCCGACGATCTTAAGAATCTTTTTAATCTTATCACACATGGGAAAAGACCTCCTTAAAAATTGTATGCATTAATTATAGTATAGCTTGCCGTTAAAGTCAAGTCTATTTTTAAATTATCCGCGCATAATAAAAACAAAAGGACGGAAAAACTCCGTCCGTATTGTTAAGCTGTTTTCGGAATTAGTCTGCAAGAAGCTTTGCAAGAGCTGACTTCTTTCTGGCAGCGTTGTTCTTATGAATAAGATTCTTAGCAGCAGCCTGGTCAACCTTTTTGATAGCGAACTTAACAGCTGCCTCCTTGTCTGCTGAATTTGCAGCAGCAGCGGCATTAGCCTTTTTGATAGCTGTCTTCATAGCTGAGTTTCTTGACTTGTTGCGAGCAGCCTTTGTCTGGTTAACAAGTACTCTTTTCTTAGCTGATTTAATATTGGGCATAGTTGCACCTCCTTCAAGTTCATTACACAGTTAGATATCATATCATCAAACATTCAAAAAAGCAAGCGATTTTTGAAATTTTTTCTTTTTTTCTTACTATTTTTTGAAAGGAAGCCGTAAAAAATGAATTTTCGTACTGACCTCGCGCTCGAAAGGCATGAGCTTATACGCGATTATACACCAAAAGGCGTAAAAAGTAAACAGTATAATTCAGAGGGAATCAGATTTACAAAAATTACCATAACCGACAAAAACGGAGCGGAAGCGCTGCAGAAGCCCGTGGGAACATACATCACGGCAGAGCTGCCGCCGTCCGCGCTCAGCCTTCCTGCCGATACCGAAGCCGCGGAGGCACTTGCTTCGGAGCTTCGGAGCCTTATCCCCGGAACGGGTCCGGTTCTTGTTGCGGGACTCGGCAATTCCGATATTACTCCCGACGCCGTAGGCCCGAAAAGCGTTTCGGCTGTGCTTGCAACAAGACATATCAGCGGAGAAGTGATAAAAAGCACGGGACTCGGCAATCTGCGTCCCGTCAGCGTTTTTCTTCCGGGTGTTCTCGGCAAAACAGGCGTAGAAACCGCCGAATCAATAAAGGGTATAACGGAAACCGTTCATCCGGCGGCTGTTATCGCCGTCGACGCCCTTGCCGCACGAAGGCTTTCACGCCTCGGAAATACAATTCAGATGTCCGACGCGGGTATCTCCCCCGGCTCGGGCGTGGGCAACAGACGAAACACTGTTAATAAGGAAAGCGTCGGCGTTCCCGTTATTTCAATCGGCATACCCACCGTTGTCGACGCGGCAACTCTCGTTGCTGACCTTACAGGCAATGATAATTCCGTTACAGACGAAGAAAAAGCAGGCATGATTGTAACACCGAGAGAAATCGATCTTGTTGTCGAAAGAGCTTCAAAGCTTATCGGCATCTGTATAAACAAAGCGCTTCAGCCGCACCTGAGCATTGACGAAATTATGATGCTTACCGGCAGCTGAAATTAATTTCAAAAAATTTTTTAAATAAAATAAAAAAAGTGTTGATTTTTTGAATTGTTTCTGTTAATATATTGGATGTTGTTTAGTATTCGTAATTAAAAGGAGGTGCCGACTCATGGCAAAATGCGAATTCTGCGGCAAAGATGTAGCTTTCGGTATTAAGGTTTCTCACTCACACAGACGCTCTAACAGAACATGGAAACCTAATGTAAAGCGTGTTAAGGCTATCGTAAACGGTTCTCCCAAAAAGGTTTACGCTTGCACACGCTGCCTTCGTTCAGGTAAGGTTACACGCGCTGTTTAATGCATTACGATTCAGAGGCTGTCTTTGTGACAGCCTCTTTGTCTTTATCGGGGTGTTTTCATGAAAAAACAATTGGTTATTATCAGAAGATGGATTCTGTTCTATATAGTATGGCCTCTCGCCTTCCGGATTTATTCGCTTAAGCCTGTTGACGAAAAGCTGATTACCTTTGCCTTTAACAAGAACTATACATCCATGCCCGACAATCTTAAGCAGGTATATGAATATATTAAGAAAAAGGGTTACACCTGCAAGGTCATGCAGGCTCCTCAAAGCAGCCTGAAAAGAATACTTTTCGGAATAGAATTTCAGAAATATTATGCAAGGAGCAGGTGCGTCATCATAACCGACCACTTTGACCAGCTCTATGCTCACAAGCCGAACAGGGGTACAAAGGTTGTTCAGCTGTGGCACGCCTGCGGAGCCTTCAAAAAATGGGGCTATTCCACGCTTGACCTTAAATGGGGCGGCACAAAAAAGGACATGCTCCGCTTCCCGATGCACAATACATACACCGATGTTTTTGTTTCATCCGAAGAGGTTATCCCCTGCTATGCAGAGGCCTTCGGCTGCGATAAAAGCGTCGTTAAAGCGCTCGGCACACCGAGAACGGATATTTATTTTGACAAAGACTTTGTTTCGGGCTGCCGCGGACAGCTGCTCAGGGCGTTCCCGGAAATCGGAGACAGGAAAATTATTCTCTACGCCCCCACCTTCAGAGGCAACCGACCCGAAGAATCGTACAACGACAAGGCTCTCGATTACGCAATGCTGAAGGAAAAGCTCAGCGACGAATACGCTCTTGTTTTCAAGCTTCATCCATTCACGGCGAAGAAATATAAAATGAGCGACGAAGAAAAGAAGCTTTACGGCGATTTTGTTTTCGCCGCGTCGTCGCTCCCCATCGAGGTCAACCTCTGCGCGGCTGA
Organism: Acutalibacteraceae bacterium; assembly: GCA_045639705.1. GTDB lineage: Bacteria > Bacillota > Clostridia > Oscillospirales > Acutalibacteraceae > CAG-488. Next base: position 29,010 of record JAZUDP010000085.1, on the reverse strand, counting down.
CCTGCTGATTGCGGATTACTCCTCACTCATCTTTGAATATGCCCTGCTTGACAAGCCCATGATTTTTTATGCATATGACCTTGAGGAATATGACCGTGACAGAAGCTTCTACTATGATTACAGAGGCTTTGTTCCCGGAAAAATTGTAATGACAAACGAAGAAATTGCTGATACAATAATAAAAAGAGATTTTGATACCGCGAAGGTCGCGGCGTTCAGGCAGAAATTCATGTCCGCCTGTGACGGTCACTGCACCGAAAGAATCTCAGAATACTGTGTAAGGTAAGATTGATATGAAGCTTTTTATTGCGTCCGATATTCACGGCTCGGCACTTTACTGCCGTAAAATGCTTGAAGCTTATAAAAAAGAAAACGCCGACAGGCTTGTTCTGCTCGGAGATATACTCTATCACGGGCCGAGAAACGACCTGCCCGAGGGCTACAGCCCGAAGGAGGTTATTGACCTGCTCAATCCCTTTGCCGAAGAAATTCTCTGCGTAAGAGGCAACTGCGACACCGAGGTTGACCAGATGGTTCTCGATTTTCCGATACTGTCGGACTCCGCTCTGATTTTTGCGGACGGAAAAGTTCTTGCCGCCGCTCACGGACACAGAGAAGCTCCGAAGCTCGCAAAAGGCAGTATTCTTCTGAACGGACACACTCATGTTCCCGCCTTCGAAAAAGCTGACGGGTTTATCCGTGTTAATCCCGGCTCTGTTTCAATCCCGAAGGAAAACAGTCAGCGCGGATACATTATATTTGAAAATGTAACGTTAACATGGAAAACTCTTGACGGAGAAAAATACAGAGAAGAAAAAATCTGAATGTATGAGGACTGAAAATGAAAATTTTTGACAGTTACAAACATACCCTCGGGCTCTCCGGTAAAGAAAATATATCGGAGCAGATAAGCTCGTCGATAAAATGGATATGGAACTACCTCAGGAAATACAAGCTCGGACTCACTGTATGCTTTTCGCTGAGCATCGCAGTGACGCTTGTCAGTCTCGCCACATCGGTTCTTTCCAAGTACGTTATTGACGCGGTTATCTCAAAAAATATAAGGCTGTTTCTTTTTGCCGGAATCGCTATGGTTCTGTTCTACATCGTCAGCACCGTCGTCGGCATACTGGTCAGCAGAAAAATGTTTGACATAAATGTTTCGGCAACCAACGATATACGCGAGGATGTTTTCAGAAAGATATTTGATGTTTCGTGGGAAAACCTGCTTTCCTTCAGACCCGGCGACCTTATCAACAGGGCCAAAGGCGACACCGGCGCGCTTTCCGACAGCTTTATAAACAATATCTTTTCGTTAATACGAAACGCGGTCATTCTTATCGGATCGCTTGTCATCATCATCCGGTACGACTGGGTTTTCGCCCTGATTGCCGCTGTCGGCGCGCCCGTACTTGCGCTCACTTATCATGCGCTGACGCAAAGGATGCGCGACCTGAGCAAAAAATCCAAAATTGCCGAAAGCGAGGTCATGGCCTTCACCTCGGAAACGATGTACAATCTGCAGGCAATCAAATCGTTCAGCGTTGCAGGGCTGAAAATAATTCAGCTTGTCACAGTGCTTAATCACAATAAAAAAGTTAAAACCGAGCAGAACGACTACTCGATTTTTGTAAATACACTTATCGGATTTCTCGGAGTTATCGCATCGTATTCCTGTGTGGCATGGGCAATTTACAGACTCTGGAACGGCAGAATAAGCTACGGTACAATGACGATGTTCATTCAGCTTGCTTCCTATGCAATGTCTTCAATGAAAGGTCTTATCAGCTTTTTCCCGTCGCTGATTAATACGGCGACATCGGTTTCGCGAATCCGTGAGGTAACCGACCTTGAGCCCGAAGACCCCGAGACCGAGAAAAAAGCCGCCGAGCTTTCCGAAAGAATCAGAAATAAAATCAGCGGAATTGAAATTACAGATACAGATGTTTCCTATAAGACAAAGAAAAAAGTTCTTACAGGTGTTGATTTTAAGGTCGGCAAAAACAGTACCGCGGCAGTTATCGGCCCCTCGGGCAGCGGAAAGACAACCCTGTTCCGTGTTATGCTCGGTCTGATAACTCCCGAAAAAGGCACATCAAAAATTTTTACCGATGACGGTGAAAAGATTGAAATCTCGCCGTACACAAGAAAGCTCTTCGCATATGTGCCTCAGGGCAACACCCTGTTTTCAGGCTCTGTCGCCGATAACATCAGAATCGTAAACCCCAGGCTTTCCGACGAGCAGATAATAAAGGTTCTCGACCTTGCCTGCGCCTACAATTTTGTGAAGGAGCTTCCCGACGGAATCAACACTGAAATCGGAGAAAACGGCTACGGCATTTCCTCAGGTCAGGCTCAGCGAATCGCTATTGCAAGAGCCGTCGCCTGTGACGCGCCGATAATTCTCTTTGATGAAGCCACAAGCGCGCTTGACACAAGGACGGAAAGAACTGTTCTCAAAAACATTTCCGAGCTTGACGGAAGCAGGATATGTATTTTCAGCACGCACCGTTTCAGCGTACTCGATGTCTGCGATACAATCTACCGTGTAAACGGACACAGAATCGACAGGCTGACATATGAAGAAGCAAAGGATTTCTGTCTGAATATATAAAAAAATCTGAGATTACGGATTTATTCCCGTTATCTCAGATTTTTTATTTGTTTTTCCAGGCTGTGTTTACGGTGCTGCAACATCTTCGACAAGGTTGTCCGAAACACCGACGATTCTGCAGTCATCACCGAAATAGCTGCTGGTCTTTTCCATTGTTTCGCCCGGCTTTATGTCCTTGAATTCACCCGTAAACGCAATTCCGCCGTAACACATATCGCCCATATAGTATCTGTACGTTATTCTTGTGCTGAGAACGGAATCTGTTTTATTGGTGATTCTTATTGTTGAGCCTTCGGTCTGAATATCAACATTCTTATCTTCAGGAACAGCGTTGCTGTATGCAAATTTGCACAGAGCGGGATCAAGGGTGTACTTGTCATTCGCGTTAAGCGTTTTTGCGGTTTTTTCCATAACAACGCATTTCTCTCCCGCAGGAAGAGCCATAACGACAAATGTCGCATACTCATCCTCGTTGACCTTGAACCAGAGTTCGGCGTCCGCAAGCATCTGACTGCCCATATTCTGAACAATAATCGACGCTGTCTGCTTAACCTCAACCTTTCTGCCGTCCTCGACAAAAATTCCGTCGGCGGCACTCATTGAAATAACTCTTACCTTTCCGGAATCCGCTTCGCAAAGGAACTGCGGCTCCGTCTCTGTCGGAGCTGTTGTATCCGTGTTTTCTCCTTCGCCGGAACAGGATACAAGCGAGAAAACCGTTATTAAACAAAGTATTAAGCTTATTGCTCTTTTCATTTGCACATCTCCTTTTTCCATGTCCTGTGCATTTCGCAGACATATGTGGGCTTCTGATTAAAATCTCCTGTTTCGGCAAGCGCCATTGCGGGACAGACCTTGCAGATATCCCTGTCGGGGCAGTCGCTGCATGCCGTCAGCACAGTCTGTTCGCTTATCGTTTTATTAAGGCGCTTCCAGCAAGCCTCAAATCCGTCCTCAAACGGATGCTCATAGAATTTCTCCATCATTCCGCAGCCCGTCATTTCGCCCTTCCAGGTTACCCAGAAGCCGCTTCTGCCTGCACGGCACCGGAATTTTTCGGGAATATCAAGCTTGCTGCCCTCTGCCTCACACCTTTTTATATCAGCTACAGTATTCTGAAAATCCTCGGGGCTGAACCGCATCCTGTCAATTTTTGCCTGGTAGATACCGGCCTCCTCTGCGCTGAACCGCTCGGTTGTCACATCGTCGCGGCGTGTGGGCGGAAACATATAGCTGCCCATCTGACACGGAGTCTGCATTTCCTTCGCAAATTCAAAGCCTCTTTCTATATCCTTGCAGTTATGCGGCGTGATGCTGCCGTTTATTTTAACAAATACGCCCGCTTCTCTCAGCCTGCGGACAGCCTGTGTCGCCCTTGTATATCCGTCGGGACAGCGGCACAGATCGGCATATGTCTCGTCGCTGCCGCCGTAAATTGTTATATTGATTTTAAAAGGAGGGTTCTTTATAAGCTTTTCAATGATTTCTCCGTTGAGCATCGTGCCGTTGGAATTAATAGAAATAATCAGTCCCATCTTTTTAAGCTCTTCGTAAAGAGGCCAGAAATCCTTATAAAGAAACGGCTCGCCGCCCGTAAGAAGCAGGAAAAGCATTCCCATTTCCTTTGCCTGCCTCGCAAGGTCAAGCCACTCCTCCGCAGTACGCTCCCTGCCCTTCTGTTCCATCTGCTCTTTTGTCATTCTGATGTAGCACATTTTGCAGTTCATGTTGCAAAGAGGCGTAAGCTCAAAGGTTCCGCCAAGCGGTATTCCCTTTCGCCCGGCATCGGTGTATAAATATGAAACAAGGTCAGCCATTGATTGAACCTCCGATTTTTTCCATAAGCACCTTCACGGCCCTTTCGTCGGGCGTACATTCAAGCTCGCAGATTCTGACATCGCCTGCAAGCCTTTCCGTAAGCTTCAGCAGCTTATCCGTATCGTCCGACCTTCTCACTCCGCAGAAAAGCTGTGAGGAAAGGCTCAGAAATTTCTGAAAAGCGCCCATGTCGTTTACTTTGTTCACGGGACTTTGTTTAAGAAAAACAACGGTATCAAGCGGAACGCACCTGTTTACGCATATGTTCGACGAACCGCAGGCGGGATTGCCGTGTGCAAACCATCCGTCGTCCGTAAGCCGCAGAATCGCTCTGTCGCCGTTGAGGACCTCCGCCCCGGCATATTTTTTCCACAGGTCAGCCTGCGTTGATTTGCCGGTTTCGGGAGGAGCCGAAAAAAGAATCGCCCTGCCGTTATACTCGATATATGAGGCGTGAAGCATCAGCCCGTTGTAGTGAAGCAGCGCCGACATGGTATCAATAAGTCTGAACAGCTCCGCTGTGGTTCTGAGCTTATCGTAACCGCCCTCGGTATAGACAATTCTGCCTCCGCTTTCACCCTTTTTCTGAACGAAAGCGACATTATAGTCTATTCCGTCAAAGCGGTCGGTAATCTGCAGCCAGCAGTCGCCGCAGTCATACGCCTTATAGCTTCCGCCGTCAAAAAACAGCCTTCCGTACTCCGTCGGGAAATCGCCGCCGAAGGAATAGAAATGCCTGCATTCAGCAGAGCGAAATTCCTCCTCGTCAACGCGGAACAGCTCATAATTTGACGATTCGATAAGCGTTTTATCGGTGTCGAAGGCAAATCCGACGCCGCCGATTATATAGCAATACATTATTCCACTTCCACATGGTTATTCTTAAGATAAGCCACAAATTCGTTCAGGTCATTTTTTACGGTTTCGCGGTCAATTTCATATTCTTCGCACATTGCGTCTGCAATTTCATCCTCACTGCTGCCCTTTGCGAGCATATCCCAGAAAATTTTCCCCGTTTCGTTAAGAACGGCGAGAATATTGGATTTTAGTACAGTTTCACCAACGGGAACAACCACCGTTTCACCCGCAATTTCGCGAACCGAATATTCACCCTTGATTTTCATTTATGCTTTCTCACCTTTCCGATTAATTTTCTGACACCTGTATTAATAAAAACCTTACTGTAAAAAAGCCATTCGGGGCTTTTTTCGGTTATTCTTTTTCCGTCTCTGACCGCCGAAAAAACTATTGCCTTGACATTTTCGGGCGGGATACGGGTCTCGGGACAAAACGTATAATCGCCCATTGCTGTGATAAAGCCGTCGCTGTCAAAGCTCAGAACACGGTGCATCAGATACACAGAGCCGTATCTGAAAACGATTATATCACCTTTTCGAAGCTTTCGGTCAGGCTTTTTCATCGTGACAAAATCCCGTCCGTCAACAAGGAACGGCTGCATACTGATGCCCTGAACCCTGAGCGTCAGCTCATCATCTCCGAGATTTTCAAATAAGTCTCTTGCTTCAAGTGTTATTTTTTCCAAACAAACACCCCTGTTATACTAAGCGCCCCGTTAAAAACGGGGCGTTGGTTTTGAATAATTCTTTTTATGATGCGAAGAAGAACGAAGTTGCCTCTTCGGGTCTGTGATAACACAGCTGAGCAAACGGTGACTGCGGGTTGGGGTGAACAACATTGAATGAAAATTCATCGCCCGTGCAGTTATCGCCGAAAAATGTTGAACCCGACTCTTCATCAGTAACCGTGCATGTGTTCTCTGTGTAATAAACAAGGCTCTTTCCGTTATCCTTGCACAAACCGGCAGCAAAGCTGTTTACTACCATGTCCTGAATAAAGACCGATGGCTTTTTATATTCTTTTTTCATTTTATCTCCCCCGATCAACTTTTGTCAATCATATATATCAATACACATATTTATACACTAATCAGTACATAGATGATACTATAATTAAAGCAATTTGTCAATAATAAAATACAAATTCATCTATATATACAAAAAAGCTTATATGTCCTCCACAGGAATGGTTATTTTGTAGCAATTCAGCGAATTTCAAGGAAAACAACATTGCCGGCTTCCAGAGTTTCACTTAATCTGAGTCTGCCGTTTTCGACAACAGCGGTTTCGGTAACGGGGGTAAGGACTGCACATTCCTCATACCTGTCGCGAAGCTCATTGAGATAAATCTCCCTTGCTCTGCTGTCGCTGAGTGTTACCGTGGTATCAAGACGCGGGTCATCGGGCGACCATCCGAAGCAGTCATCGCCTATGCCGTAAGTCTTTCTGTCCTCGAGCCACTCGTCAAAGAAATTGCAGTCGTCATTTACAAGATATTTTGTAACAGTGACTGTTTTCCCGTCAAGCTGAGGTACCTTGACATTGAAATTGACATTCATCTTTTTGCTGTAATCAAGGTCATTCCTGAAGTTGTACGCCATAAGTCTGAGCGTCTGCTCTTCCTCGTTCCACGAAGCAAGGCAATCGGATTCAATCTTTGTGCCTGCGTTCATATGCGTTTTTGTTACCTTTGCCTGCTTTCCGCCCGCAAGCTTATATATGTTATTTGCAATGTGATAGCTGATTGTAGGATATCCGCTGTTATAGTTTTGAGTTAGGAAGCCCCATGATGAGAAATAATCAAGGCCGCTGTCAATTGCCTGTTTGAAAAGCCTTGCGTCATACGCCGCCTGCCATGTATAACCTGTGGTTCTTGAATTAAGCTCTGAGCCTATGCTTCCGCTGTTTATTCCCACAAGAATTCTGCCCTCGTCAATGCCGAAAATGACATCGTCAAGTCCGTATTTCTCAGCCGCTTTCTGAAGATGCTCCGCAAGCTCGGGAAGCGTAAATCCGCCTGTGTACTGACCCGGGCGAATATCATAGAACGAGCCCGAAACAAAGCAGATGCGCGTACCCTTCTCGCCGGTGGCGTAATTTGTACCTGTTCCGCAGTGCTTAAGGAAATTGCGCTCGTCCCAGAGTCCCTCGGTAACGCCCATGCAGTGCGCACCTACAAAAACATCCTCGCCGATAACATCAATCAGCGCCTGTACGGTGTAATCGTAAAGCTTGCAGTAAGCGATTTCCGAGCTTTCGGGCGTTTCGTCCTTTGCAAAGAACCAGTCCTTGTTTTCATATTCCGTCATGCAGCCGAAGCGCCATGTTTTAACCTCGTCAACGCCGAATTCATCAACAAGAGCCTGCGCCATCGCCTTAATATAGTTATAATAAACGTTGTAATCATCGGGCGGATAAACATTCATTGAAAAGCCGCCGCCGATAAGATAACCGGAGGTATATTTTATCGGAACACCGCCGAGCTTAAGGTGAGGCTTCGCGCCGAGATTAAGAATACCATGACAGTTTTTGATAAGGCGGGTGAAATCGTAATCATCAAGAACCGAGGTATCATACGGGTCCTTGAACAGGTCGCGCTCAGGCGTACCGCCTGTACACTGCATGAGCTGAACGTATTTAACAAATTTAAAAATATCGTATTTTTCGTTGTTCCGGGCATTATAATACGCCGTACCCATGTCCCATTCGTTGATGTTGTCAACGATATTCGGTATTTCATTGCCGAGTTTTTTCGTGTTTATTTTATAATTATATGTACTTATGCCGGAAAACAAACCGAAAAACGAGCTGAAAAATACAGTAATCGCGGTAAATATTGCAATAAAAAATTTCATTTTAGCACCCCTTTCAGTAGTATTATAACGAATGTTTTTTATTGTGTCAATCAAATAAAGCACATTGATAAATTGATAATTGCCGCAGTACCTGCGGTCGTTCGCCGGGTAAGCGGTTATCATAGTTATGTTACTCTGCGCGAGCCGTAAGATATGCGCAAATTGGTAATTGTCGAGCTGAATTTTTGATGTTGCACTTGATATTATAATTCGCCGGGCATCCCCTGCAAGGGGAATGTCACGAAGTGACAAGGGGTAGGACCGCCGAATGGCGGTGGAGGGATTCTTTCTCAGTTTTCATCAGACTTTTTATAGAATCCCCTCGCCAACTATCGTTGGCTCTCTCCCCTTTAGACAAGGGGCGCTTGCTCCATCCAATCTCATCGATAAATTGTAATTTGTCAACGGATTTCTGAAACCTGATGTAATTTATTGCGTCTTTTATCTATGAAAGGTACTTTTCAGGTAATCAAAGATTACTTTAAGGATGTGATTATGTGGACGACAGAGAAATAGTGGAGCTTTATCACAAACGCGACGAGTCCGCAATTGCTCACACGCGTGACAAATATGAGAGCTATCTGACAAAAATCGCATACAATATTCTTGCGGATATCGAGGACAGCAGAGAAAGCGTAAACGATACATATTTCAAGGCATGGAACTCCATGCCGCCGCATAAGCCCGATAAGCTTTCCGCTTTTCTCGCGCGAATCACCCGCACAACCTCAGTTGATATTTTCAGAAAAAGGAAAAGCTCAAAGCGCATTGACTCAGAATATACCGTTTCTCTTGACGAGCTGAACGAATGCATTTCCGACAGCAGTCCGCAGAGCAGTACGGAGCTGAAGGCGCTGACCGAAGCGGTCAACGGTTATCTTCATTCGGTTAAGGAAGAACATCGGAACGTTTTTATTATGCGCTATTATTTTTTCGATTCGGTCAAGACTATCAGCAGCTGCACAGGCTATACCGAAGGCAAGATAAAGAGCATTCTTTTCAGAACAAGAAGCGGACTGAGGGAATATCTTGAAAAGGAGAATTTTATATGAAGCCTGACGAATTAAGCGACGCAATCGGCGGCATTGACACTGAGCTTGTGGAAGAAGCCGACAGAACCCGCAGAAATAAAAAACAGAAAAAATATATTAAATGGGTCGCGCTTGCCGCATGCTTCTGCCTGGTTATCGGAACGGTATTCGGCGTACCTGCTTTCAGAAACGCACAGAAAACAGACGGAGGTCCGGACGACAATCTGCCTCGGACCGAAGTCACAAATCCCGACAGCAATATAAAAATCAAGCCTCTTTCGCTTGAATACAATGCTGTTTATCCGAAGGTTGTGCCGTGTCCCGATGAAAATGATTATATGATTGAAAACGGCGAATTTGATTATCAGTCATTTGATACAGCTTTTGACGCATGGAGAGATTATCAGAATTCAAGGCCGCACCTGCCCGACGGATATATCGGCGACATGAGCGGATTTTACAGGAAAATAATTCAGAAGCTTCTGCTTGATAAAAATGGCAAAAACGTCACCTGCTCACCGTCGAATATATACATGGCACTGAGCATGCTCGCCGAGGTCACCGACGGGAACAGCCGCAAGCAGATTCTTGACCTGCTCGGCGCTGAGAATGTTGAACAGCTTCGCAGTCAGGCAAAGGCGGTATGGGAATCAAGCTACGAAAATGACAGTCAGGGTACGCTTATTCTCGGCAACTCGTTCTGGCTCAGCGACACATACAGGTATAAGGAAGCACCGTTCAGAACGCTGATGAGCGACTATTACGCATCAGGGTTTGCGGGTGAAATGGGAAGCGACACTCTTAATAAAAAACTTCAAAGCTGGATAAACGAGCAGACAGGCGGACTTCTCGCCGAACAGGCAAAGGGTGTGGAAACAGACACATCGACCATACTCGCCCTTGTAAGCACCGTATATTTCAAGGGTCAGTGGAATGAAAAATTCATGGCACACCAGACAAAAAAGAACACCTTCCACGGTGCGGACGACGATACGGAATGTGACTTTATGTATCAGAAAGCATCCGATTGCGCCTATCTTGACGGCGACGGATTTACGGCTGTAAGCAAGAACTTTATTGACGGAAGCAAGATGTATTTCATTCTGCCCGACAGCGGCAAGCCCGAAAAGCTTATCGAAAACGGCAAGGCAATTGACCTTGTGCTTGAAACGAAGTTTTTCCCGTACAGCAGCCTGAGCGTAAATCTTGCCATTCCGAAGTTTGATATTGCCTCGGATATCGACCTTAAGAAAAGTCTTACGCAGCTCGGCGTTACGGATATCATGGACGGAGAAAAATCAGATTTCACACCCATGAGCGACGAAAACGGAATTTACTGCAGCAGCGCAATGCACGCCGCAAGAGTCACCGTTGACGAGGAAGGCTGCAAGGCCGCGGCATTCACTGTAATGACGGCTGACTCAGAAGCCTTTATTGAGCGGGAAGAGGTTGACTTCACGCTTGACAGACCGTTTATCTTCGCAATAACCAACGCTGACGGACTGCCTCTGTTCTTCGGAACGGTAAATAACATGTAAAACAGAAAAGAGCCTGATTTGCCGCAAAGCAAGTCAGGCTATTTTTTTATGTTCACCGACCCGAAAAATCCGAAACAAAAGGCTTGACAAAACAAAAAGATGTGTTATAATAAAAACAGTAATAATTACTATTATTGATTGAGGGATTGTATGGCTATTGTAAAACACAGTCGGCAGCGTGAAGCAATTCTGAATGAGCTTCGCTCACGAAAGGACCATCCTACTGCCGACGAACTGTATTTTTCTCTTAAAACCGAATATCCCAATCTCAGTCTCGGTACGGTTTACAGGAATCTGAATCTGCTTGCCGACGAGGGAATCATTCTGAAGATTTCTTCTGACGGCGCGGACCGCTTTGACGCGACCGCTGACAATCACTATCATTTTCAGTGTACAAAATGCGGCAGATTATATGACATCGACTACCCTGTTATAAACGGTATCGAAAACGAAGCGCAAAAAATTGCGGGCGGAAAAATCACTTCGCATCAGCTGACATTTATCGGCATATGTGAAAACTGTCTGCAACTAAAATAAATTAATATATTATTACTTGGAGGTAATTGATTATGGCAAAATGGATTTGCAGCGTATGCGGTTATGTTCACGAGGGCGACACTCCTCCCGAAAAGTGTCCGCAGTGTAAGGTTCCTGCAGAGAAATTCAACAAGCAGGAAGAGGGCCTTTCATGGGCAGCCGAGCATGTTGTAGGCGTAGCTCAGGGAGTTTCCGAGGATATCATCGAGGACCTTCGCGCCAACTTCAACGGCGAGTGTTCAGAGGTCGGCATGTATCTTGCAATGGCAAGAGTTGCACATCGCGAGGGTTATCCCGAAATCGGTCTTTACTGGGAAAAGGCTGCTTACGAAGAGGCTGAACACGCAGCAAAGTTTGCGGAGCTTCTCGGCGAGGTTATCACAGATTCCACAAAGAAGAATCTTGAAATGCGTGTAGCGGCCGAGAACGGCGCAACAGCAGGCAAATTTGACCTTGCAAAGAGAGCGAAGGAAGCCAATCTTGACGCTATTCACGATACTGTTCACGAAATGGCAAGGGACGAAGCAAGACATGGCAAGGCTTTTGCTGGTTTACTTGCAAGATACTTCGGTTAATCGTTAGCCCTTGATAATCCTAATAATTTCGGTATTTAGCTCATCTTTTCGGAGGTGAGCTAATTTTTTGTTTTAAGACCGATTTAGTGATTTTTGGTGAATATCTGGTGTTATTATTATAGTTAATATCAAATAATTTGGTGACAAATTTGTTATATTTGGTGACTATTTTACCACAACCCTTTTCCTATGTCAATATACAAAAAGAATGTTATTTGCTCCAACTCAATCCAATCAACTCTATAAACTGCTTAAGACTATTTTAGACTATTTGCTTTTCTTTAAAGATGCGGGATTATTTAGGAGTTCCCCTGTATAATAATGGTAACAGTTAACCAGACAGCATAAATCACTGTTTGATTTTTGAAACACATAGTATGCGGGGTTATTTTGTGTTTATCTAAAAATATGTTAGCAGTTACACCAACGGTGTAAAAAACTATATTTAAAGCGTTTTTTCTATGCTTCGATTATTTCTTAGCTAAATTAAGCAATAATCCTATGTTCGACGCGTCTCCGCACCGTATTTGTAAAAAAAGTATATTTATAATATACGTGAGTGAGAGAGGCTGAAGCAGTCTGCAAGGTAGCTATTGCTGCCGCTTTAGAATAACAGACTTGAACACTTGCTAAAAACTTACCATAATAATGATGACTTGCGAAATTTGAGTAAGACATCATTATCACGAGGGGTGCGGGGGCGAGTGGATTAGCCCCTGCTTTTCTTTTTTCGCTTCCTTTTTTCTTTTCTGCTCCTATAGGGGGAAAGTATTTTTATCTTTTTCAAACTTTTTAAACCTCAAAAGCTATTTATTATTCTATATAAGAATATAAAACTATAAAAACACGCATGTCATGAAATAACATATTTATAGTACCTAAATAAATTTTTTAAGAGGTGCTATAATATGTCAAAATCATTAAAAGAAGATTTATACTATGAAAAAATCAATTGGCTTCAAGAAAACTATCCAGAGCTCTCCCCCTGCGATTTTTATCGCACAATGTTTCCGAAAAACGCTTTTCAAGAACAAGGAGAATCAAACGGTGATTTCAAAAGCAACGGAATAATCATGTTCAGGCGCAAGGGTGAAAAAGAAGGCACAATGCATACATCTATAATTTTCGATGAACATTCCGAGATTGACGATTGTGTTAATTGTGATGGCTTTTTTAAAGACTGTGAATTTGCAATAATATCCGGTTGTTCGTACGTTGGAAAACGTAAACTTAACAGCAATGCACGCAAATGCTATGCAATAATAATTGATATTGATGAAGTTGACCGCCTTAGGCTTTCGATGCTTTTGTCCATGAGTGAGGAGGGAATCGTTCCAAAGCCCACAGCAGTTGTTGTGTCCGGAAATGGTGTTCACTTATACTATATTCTACATTCGCCTATCGATACCACAGCAAAGAACTATGAAGCATTAAGTGACCTTAAACAACTTCTGTCAAGAATTCTATGGAATTCTAACACCAGTCTCGACCCCAATCCGCAGTATCAGGGCATTACACAAGGCTATCGCGTTGTAGGCACCAAAACAAAGAGAACTCATATTGCAAAAGCATTTCAGACCGGTTCTAAAATTTATGTCGAAGAACTTATTGAAGCGGTTTATAATCTTGAAAAAATGCCTTATTCAAAACCGAAAAAGAAATCATCAGCAGGTTCAAAAAATCCGCCTATATTTGCAAGTCGGACGGAAGAGTATCGAAAAAATCCGCTTATGTTGGACAAGTTGTACGACACACTTGCCGAAAGCTACGATAAAAGAATAACCTTAGAGGAAGCCAAAGTAAAGTATCCTGAGTGGTATAAGCGTAGGATAGTCGACAAGGAGCCACCCAAAAGTATTGCATTCGGCAAAGGCCTTTACAACTGGTGGCTCAGTTTAATAAGCTTACCTGAAAATGTACATATCGGTCATCGTTGGAATTGTATGTATTGCCTTGCAGCATTTGCTCAAAAATGTGAGATTCCTGAAAGCCAGTTTCGAAGCGACCTTGCGGCTTTATTTCCGATATATCAATCACTGTCAACCAAAAAAGAAACCGAATTCACTGTAAATGATGTGAAGTCAGTCATTAAAGCATTTCAAAATACCGATTTAACAAAAATGACCGCTAAACGTATTTCGGCTTTATCTGGTATAAAATTCGGAAAAAAGAAGCATATTAAGCCTAAAAAGAAACAAAAAGACCATCTCCGCGAGTGCAGAGAGATTAGAGATGCAAAATATGAAGACGGTAAACATTGGTACGATAATGGGGGAAGACCATCAAAAGAAAATATTGTTCGAGAGTATATTAAAAATCATCCTGATTCCAATGTTTCTCAAATCGCTAAGGACTGCGGCGTAAGTCGTCCTACTGTTTATAAATATTTATAACAATTCATTTTTGAATTAACAACATAAGCACTGTGCTTTATTCAAAGTATATCCATTTAATTTATAACGGGATAAACTAATTAAGTTTGAATTTGATATGTAAAATCTTCACGGAGCAGAGACGTAAAAATCTCTGCTCCGTTTGGGTTAAATATTAAGGTGTGAAAAGGTCGTAAACAAAGTTAAGCAGCATTTTGATGAATAAAAGAATCATCTGGAACCAGTTAACTGAAACAGGTTCTTTATCTTTCGCTGTAAGCGTTTCTTCAACAACTGTTTCTGCTGTGTCATCTTCCGCCGTTTCAACAGTCTGGTCGATGAGGTTAAGATACTCAACATAAGCCGATGACGTTTCAAGCAGTTCTTCTTCGCACTTTGATTGGTCAACGCTTGCAAGGAGAACACCTGCCTGATTGAGAATATCAACATCAAGCTGGTCGATTACTCCGTCGTGGTTGCAATCTGAAGCCATATAAACTGCTTCGCCGACATTGTCCTTTGAAATCAGTCCGTTTGCAAGACACGATACTATCATCGCATCCATACCGTCATACCAACCGTCACCGTTGACATCGCCAAAAATAACAATTTCATAATTTGATGAACCATATTCACCATATGAAACTGATACTATGGTTCCAGTACCAACACAATTTGTATTTACACTCTGCACATTTACATTTTCAGTATTTTTAACATATTCAGAATAAAAACTATTTTCTGACAACTGAGGTTCAAGTCCGTATACGAACTGATTCTCTATAGTACAATTTTTCAGATTTTTCGGAAGAAATCTCTTTTCCGTATTTCCACACAATAAACAAACATGTTGGCATAACCCTTCTTCGTCTGCTGTCGGATTCTTTACTATTTCCCATTCACTGTATGTGTGTTCTCCGACAATAATCTGCTGATTAAACTGTTCATTACAATATGTACAGTAATCAAATTCCATGCCGTTCACAAGGCAGTTACCCGGAATAGTCATATGCTTTATTTTATGTCCTGTTGCTGGTGTCGCTGCATAATTAAACTTTTCACCGCAACGTTCACAGAAATCATAATCCTCTCCTGCTGTTGTGCAGGTTGCATCGGTGTGAACATGAATCAGAGAATGGCCTTTTGCCGGATACTCTATTAAATTTAGCTTCTGATTACAATTCTCACATATATCATACTCATATCCTGCTTCAGTACAAGTCGCATCAATACTTATGTGTGTTAGACTATGTTCAGCTTTCGGTGTGGAAATGACATTGAATTTTTCCATACAATCAGTACAAATGTCACATTCCGTTCCGGCGCCTGAACACGATGCAGGGATATTAATATGAATAAGATTATGTTCGTAAACACTAACTTCAAATTCCGTAGAAACCGTTATTCCGCAATCCTCGTAAGTTATTGTTACTACTCTTTTTCCTGTCTCACTGAAATCATAACTTACATTGTATTCTGTAACAGGTACGCTGCCGAAATTATAATTTGCGACTATAACCATTCCAGATGGGTCAAATTCAAAATTCTGATGATATGATGTTTTCTCAGGCAAAGATTGTATTGAAATTGAATTCAACGATACTTCAGGCTTTTCGCTAAACCCATATCCCATTATTTCGGCAATCAAAGTATTTCCGCTTATTTCATTACTATCCATTCCTCTAATTGTTATTTTTTGCTCGCTGAAATAATTCGGTTTTTCTTCATTAAAGTCATAAAAGCAAGAAACAGAAGCTTCAAAAGTTTTCCCTTCAAGAGTATCGAAATACACTCCTACGCCTCCATCGCCAGAGCCAAGAGTAGTATAATCTTTTACATGATATGTTTCGACTTCTCCATTTTCTTTAATTAAATCAATTACAAGAGATTTTGTTCCTCCTATTCTTATCTCAGCTAAACGTTCACCTTCGGTCACAGATTCAACAATAACATTATATTCAGTTTCTTTCCCCATAAATGAGAATGTCGCCTTATGCGAACCAAGACTCCATGGTTCTTCAAAGCTTTGATTTGAATCATAATATGGATAATATCCTGTTGATTTAATGAAATCACCTATTGAACCTTCAACCACTGTTTCATCTTTGTATACTACTTTAATATGTTGAGGGATAATATTATAATAAAAATAGGTTCCAAGAATTATTTCTTCTTCAGATTCATCATCCCAATATGATTCATCAATATAATATCCATCCACATTCTCAAGCAGTACAATATCATCGACAGTCAAGGACTCAATGGGATTTTCTTGAATAATTACATTAAATTCGCAAGATTTTCCCATAAAGCTAAGTACGGCTTTGTGAGTTCCGACACCCCACTGATTTTCATAGCTTTGGTCATCTGTAATTTCAGCACGATATCTATCATTTATAGTGACCCACGGTTCATATTCTTCTGTAGTGCCGTCTTTATAAATTACCGTAAAAGTTTTCGGACTTATATAATACATTTTATATGAGTAGAGTATTTCAAAATTGTTTTCCTCATCCCATTCATAACAATCAATGATGTCACAGTCCGCATCTTCATATAATATCAAATCATTTACTATAATATGGTCAACGGGAGTTTCAACTATTTCAACATCATAATCGCAACTTACGCCCATAAGCACAAGTGTTGCAGTGTAAGTTCCAATATGCCAACGATTATCGTATGACTGATTTGTATCAGTTCGTGGTGAGTATTTGTCTTTTATGCTTTCCCACGGACCAAGAGTTTGAACTGTTCCGTCCTTTAAGAAAACTTTGTAAGATGTTGGCATTACATCATATTTAAAATAACTGTCGGTATATTCATATTCTTCTGTATCAGAATTGTAAACATAATCCGAATCAAAATTTCCGTCAGCATTTTCTATCAAATGAACCGTGTCAACTTCTACTCTTTCAATCGGGTTTTCCAATATGATAACCTTGTAATCGTACTCCTTATTCATAAAATAAAGAGTTGCCGTGTGTTCTCCGACACCCCACTGGTTCTCATATGACTGGTCTGTTGAACAGCTCATCCATTCGCCATATTCTTCCTCTAATTCATAAGGTTCATAGTCTTTTATGCGTCCGTCCATATATTCTACATGAACTGTTTCCGGCATGCATTTATATTCATAGAAAAATGGATATTCAACGCTTTCATAATTTCCTGTTTCTTCATTCCAGGCTGAAGTATATACTATTTCTGAATCTGCCAATTCATATAGATAAACATTTTCTGCCGAAATACTTTTAATTGTATCACCAGAGTCAGGAAGATATGAAATGCAATTTGCATTGACCGATTCGCCTTTGTAATCTACGCAATTCAAATGAACTCTAATGTCGTTTTTTGTAATGCTAACGTCACTATTTTTACTAAACTCCAAATAAATTAAATCGCTATCAGATTGACAATACGGATATCCAAAATCCATTCCAAACCATGAACCTGTGTCAACGATTGTTCGATTGAAGTATCCGTTATCATCTAACTGCCGAGAAAAAGATTTTAATAATCTGCTTTCAGAAATTGATGTACAAGAAATTAATTTTTCATGATTATAATTAAATGAAACTGTAAGGTCTTTAAAGCCTCCCCAAGATAAGCCAAAACAGATTTTGACACTTGTATCTGTTTCATCTACTATGTCTAAATAAAACTCCGGATTTCGTCTATCTATTGGTGGCAATGGGTTTTCTGTTGGTTCTTCAGCTGGAGGTTCTGTCGGTGCTTCGGTTGGTTTTTCCGTTGGTTTTTCCGTCCAAGGTTCCGTTGGAGCTTCTGTTGGAGCTTCTGTTGGAGCTTCTGTCGGTGCTTCTGTTGGGACTTCTGTTGGAACTTCCGTCGGAGGTTCAGTCGGCTTTTCTGTCGGTGGTTCCGTTGGGTCCTCAGGCATAGGCAAATTATTAGTTATTTTTGCCGTTAGTTCGCCGTCCTCGTTTGCACACCTTGTTATCTTTAATTCAAAATCTTCACTATTTACTTTATCAGCATATGATTTTGTAAATTTATACTCAGCAACAGAACCTCCTTCCAGAGCAACCGGAATCGTGGAGGCAACGCTGAATTTTCCACTGTCAGCGTTAGCAGCTGATACAGCTTGACCACCCGATTGTTTTACTGTCTTTTCAAAAGAAAGTAAATCATCGGATTCTAATACATATACACATTTATCGATTTTCCTTGACAAAGGAGTAACCTGGAAATTTAAAGCTGTGAATGCACCTCCCTCAAGGCTAACGGATAAAATGACATAACTATCAGTTTCTTCAATAATATCGAAAGAAAAAGAAGGTGCTGCGGCCGCAAGAGACGAAACGAGCATCGCGGTTGCTACTGCTATCACAATTGTTAAAGACAATAACAAAGACAGTATTTTTGCAGTTTTATTCATTATATTCACTCTCCTTCCGTTCTAATCAATAAACAAAGTCAGAATAAACGGTATGGTATTCTGTTGAATAAGAAATAGTTTCGTCGATGATGGAGCTAATTGTTTCGTATATATCCATAACCATATAGTATTCTATATTTGAAAGCTCATAAGTTGCAGGGTTTATTTCACAAGACACAAAACCATTTTTATACTTTAGGCTACCAAGATTTACAGTTATATTCATTTCTATTTCTTCAGTTTTAACACTATTTACAAGTTCAGTATAAAAGTCATCATATGTGGCAAAACCCAACACCTTATTTATCGCGCTATTTGTTTTGGGGTTGACTTCATCATAAAACTGCATATCAAGTTTGATATTTCCATTCTCAAGCGTTTTATAAGAAATCTGTTTTAATAAAGAAGCATCTGTTAACGAACATTTTACTGGAAGATTATCCAATGAATAATTGCTTTCTTTTTCGCATAGCATTTGTTGAGAATCGTTTTGAGAAAGGATTTCATTTTCTGCTTCTTGTTCCAATTCTTTTGCTGTTATTCCCGATAAATTAAGCAATCCAAATGAATCATGCACATCAACATTTGCATCAAAGTTGTTTATAGCGGAATTATATCTATATTCGGGTAATTCACTCCATGCCTTATTAACTGCATTTGTGTACAGAGAAAGCAATTCACTTTTTGATATAACAGGGAATTCATCAATAATATCAACACAATATTGAAGAACCAGTAAGGCATCCAGAGAATCAATATATCCGTCTGCATTTAAATCTGCAATTTCAGAATTGTATTCGGTAATTATATCTACACTGATTTGCAAAATCATTAATGCGTCATATGAATTAATAGTACCATCGCAGTTTAAGTCACCATAGATAAGAAGAAACTTTCCGCAATTATCACAATAGCCGTCATTATTCATATCAAAGTGAGATACATCACGGATATAATCACAATAATTACAGGCTTCATCACAATCGTCTGAAAAAGTATGAGTTAAATCTTCTCTTACTGCACCGCAAATATCACAATCTATGTCACAGGGGTAAGAATATGTATGTTCCAACTCGGTTCTTTCGTAACCGCATATTTCACATGTAGCATCACAGCTATTGATATATGTATGTTCATGGTCATTTTCGTCAATATATTCAAATGCAAAGCCATTCTCATTAGCGTATGATTCTGCAGTTGAATTTTCATATCCGTAAATTGTTGTGTAATACGCTGTTGCATCATCTGCAAAAATGCAATCACGGCTATAAACTTTAATTTTATCAAGAGTTGTGCAACCAGTAAAAGCTTTATTTCCGATATTTTTAACGCTTTGTGGGATGGTAATATTTTCAAGCTTTGAGCAACCATTAAAAGCTAAATCAGATATGCACGAGACATTTGAACCTATTATAAATGTTTTTAAATAATCCTTATTAATTAAGCAGCTCGGGATATAGGTTAAGCCATTACCTATTTGTACATTTTCAAGATGACAGTTACTAAAGACATTATTATTGATACTTGTAACACCATTACCTATAATAACATTTGTTAATCCTGTACAACCGCTGAATGCTTGACTTCCTATACTGCACACACTGTCAGGAATAATTATGCTTGATAAGCCAGTGCAACCGCTAAATGTATTACTATTTATATTTGCTACATTTTCACCTATTATAAAAGATTTTAATGAATCTTTATTTATTAAAGTATCTGGAATATACGTCAGTCCATTACCCATTTGCACATATTCAAGATTACAACATTCAAATGCATTATTGCCTACATTTGTAACGCTATCCGGAATCATGACACTACTTAATGCTGAACAAAAGTAAAACGCATAATCATTTATACTAATAATACCATCAGGAATTATTAAACTTTTCATATAAATACAGCATTTAAAAGCATTTTCACTTATTTGAGTACAGCCATCAGAAATTATAGTATGTTTGATATATTTACAATACGGAATCCAAGGTGCTGCGTCGTCTGCAAATGAAGGCATTTTACCGTTGCAATTTATTGTTAAAGTTTCAGATATCGTATCTATCGTCCACGATAATTTGTTTGTGATTTTGTTGTAGAATGTAGATTCGTTTTCGGGAATCACTTTATTAAAGATATAATTATATCCTTTATTATCCAAATATTGCTCAATATAAGAATTTTCCGTAATAAAAAACAAAGTTTGTCCATTAAAAGCATAGTTACCAATACTTGTCACACTATCAGGAATAGTTATACCAGTTAAATAACTGCAACCATAAAAAGCATAGTCACCTATTTTTTTTACACCGTTTTCAATTATTATTTCTTTAATTGAGTTTCTGCTTATATACCAAGGTGTGTATTGATAACATGTATTCGTTGCATAATATGATGTACCTGCATCATAATTCTGCATTTCACCGGAACCTTTTGTTAAAGTTAATTTTTCGATATTTGTACAGTCATAAAAAACAGATGAGTCATTAACTATTTTTGCGGAACAAGGTATTACTAATTCTTTTAGACCAGTACACC
The DNA here is from genome assembly GCA_045639705.1 of Acutalibacteraceae bacterium. Taxonomy (GTDB): domain Bacteria; phylum Bacillota; class Clostridia; order Oscillospirales; family Acutalibacteraceae; genus CAG-488. The sequence goes on along the minus strand of JAZUDP010000085.1, from coordinate 7,879 downwards.
CCATAAAAGCACAATAATCTATTCTAATATTGCTGTTTTCAATTGTTACCTTAGTTAATTTTTTACAGTCAAGGAATGCACATTCCCCTATGCTTGTAACACTATCCGGAATAAATACGCTTGTTAAACTGGAACAGCCACTAAATGTATCGACACTTATACTTGTAATACTATTTGGAATTGAAATGTTTGTTAAATTAATACAGTTAGCAAATGTACATTCACCTAAATATGTAACGCCATTCTCAATAATAACATTTTTTATTAAAGTATTATTACAAAAGGGTGCTTCAATCCAAGCATAATCATACTCATACATTTCCCCTGTACCACTTATTATAAGAAGCCCTGTTACTTCATCAAACGTCCAATAAACATTTTCCCCGCATTGACCTGTTGATTCAAGCGTATTCTCTTCAGCTTTGGAATTTATGAAAAAAAGATTTGTGAATTCAATATTTGAAAAGTTGTTGAATGGAACAGCTGCTAAAATTATTACGGCAACCAACAAAGAAGCTATAATTCTCTTTTTAGTTTTTTTCATACAGAAGCCTCCTATGCGAACTAATACATAATAGAGTATATTACATTATTTGGAAAATTTCAATCAGACAATATAACTAATAATCATTCAGAAACAAGTTTTTCAAGGTTTATATTCAGTATCTCGCAGATTCGCGGTAATTTTTTGAGATTCGGGGTACTTTCGCCGCTTTCATATTTTGAAATTGTTGTACGGTCACACGCCAGTGCATCAGCAATTTGCTGCTGTGTAAGACCTGCTTCTGTTCGTGCTTTTTTGAAATTCTCCGCAAAGCTCATTTAAATATCCCCTTAAAAGCAAAAAAGCGCAGCCGAAGCTGCGCCGAAAAACGCATACCTCTTATTGCTGCGACACAAGTTTCGTAATTCATATGAATGCGAAAACAGAGAATGCGCTTTTACCAAAAGGAGTAAAAGCCATTCATATGAACTACATATTCGCTTGTGTCGCAAGTTTATTCTATCATAACTTCAAAATTAATTCAATATTATTTATTCGTCTTTTTTCGACAATAACAGCCAAAGATATTTAAAAGGCCTGCAGCACCAATAAATGCAGCAGACCTTTATTATATAATAATTTTTTTAAAGTTTAAACAGCCAGCAAATAGTTTGTAAGAGTGTCCAATCGCCAGTGCGAAAGATGAAAAACTGACACCATATAAACAGCCAGACGGTCATATTCCACAGGTAGGCCATCAGTAAGGGCCTTGCGACGATTGTCGCCGCGAAGTTTATATATACCTTTGGTATCTGCAAATGGAAATTTACGCGGTTTGCCGTTGCTCTGAAGATTATATTTATTCCAACGTGCCATCAACTCGCCGCGCATACGATAAGCAGCGTTTGCATCGGTTTTTCTATCACCTGTGTGGAGTTGATTATAATAATACCAATAAGCCTTTTGCGCCTGCAATGCTCTAAGATGATGATAATCCATGTGGTCTGAAAAGTCTGAATCCTTGAAAATTTTATCGTTACTTTCAGTAATAAAATATCCTTTAACAAAATCTACATCTTCAGGTAAAATTCGTTGAAGTTGAGTTTTGCCACCTTTGCCTCGCTTTACTCGAACGCACCAATATCCACTCTCATCTTGAATAAAGTCGTTGAAACAAAGCTTTTTAAGCTCATTTCTACGGATTCCAACACAACTCTGAAAATCTGCAACAAAATTATAATCAGAATTGTCATACCGTTGGTCAGACCTCTGATATTTATTTTCACGGTGTCTACTGCGCTTATTTTCAGAAACCTTTCGCTTAGGTTTGGTTATTGCTGACATTGATATACCATGATACCTGCAAACTGGTGCGATATAGGTATGTATGGTGCTTGCGGATTTCCCATGTTCAAAAAGGCAATCTGCATATTCCTGAATATATAAACCACATTCTTCTTTACTTTTACAATTATGGTTTTTACGGCAATAATCAATAAAAAAGGAGTAGTGCTCTTCGTAGCTATTACGAGTTATGTCATTTTTATATTGTGAAAAATACATTCGTGCCTCTTCCATGAGAATCTCTTTCATTGATTTTTGAATACCGTTTTTCTTCTGCTTTTTGCGTCTTTCAGTATTTCGGGACATTTCATCACCACCTTTATACAATCTGTGTGTTAGCATTACGCCGGTACACCTACCGCCAGTTTAAAACTGTTCAACGTTCTGTGGGCTAAAAGCTACGTTATCAACGCATTTCAGGGGGAACAGTGCCTGAAACCTACTGCATGATGCAGACGCGGTAAAAAAACAACCACGATTTTTGTCTGTTCAAGAAAGTAGTAAACTACATTCTTATTTCCTCCACTTTTGCTCTAATTGGTTATTCTCCAAATAACTGGCGAATAACCATTAGCACAAAACAGACTGTTTAAATTTGGGGAAATGTCGCCGGGAGTGGAGGAAGCTCCCGGCAAATTACTGCTGCCGTGCGCAGCAGGCGGCAAAACATATATAATGTGTGGGGTGAAAGGAAAAGACCCTGCCGCTCAACAACCTTATCAATTTCATATTACCATAATCTATATACTTAATATGTAAGAAAACTGTTTCGTAAATCTTTTCTGTCATTTGCACAAAAAATCCCCACAGATAATTCTGCGGGGCTGATAGGATGGCTTTAGCTGTGTTTAAAAAATTTATTGGTTATAACAGCACTTTTCATATCATCCGCATTGCTGTAATACATGGCATGCAGTACCTTTTTAATTTTTCTTATGATACCAGTTTCTATATGAATTTCTTTTGCAATATGATTAAAATAGGCAGCGAGAATATCCGATGGCATAAAATGCCAGCTCGGCAATAGCAAGTCATTTTCGAGAATCGTTTCAAAACTACCTATAATTATACCTGCAAAAATGACATCTCGATGTTCTATATCCTCATATTCCTGAAAAAGCCTTTGCCAGCTTACTACAGTTTCAAAAGCTTCTCGAATCGCTTGGATTCGTATAGCATACTCGAGTTCGGTAACAGGCCTTTTGTTTGTATACATTTCAAATTCTTTCACAATTGAAAAACACAGTGCACCTATTACTGTCGGTAGTCCCATAGTTAAGTCGATTAGATACTCAAAAATTATGTCAATCGGTATTTGTGTATCTTCAAATATTTTTTCAATATTTATTTGCGAATAATGAACTTTTTGTGTTTTGACAATTATAAGAACCTCTTCATTAAGAATTGTTCCCGATATTTTTTGAAACGTTCTGACTATATTTTCGACTTTTTCATCCGTATCAGACCATACTGCAATGCGCTGAATATCCCCGTCGGTCACGGTCAAGCGCAAACTTCTTTTGCCTTCCCAATTATCTTCTTTGGCGTCGCAAATCCAAAATACCTTTTCTGTTATTTGTGTGTTTCTGTTTACTGTTATTTCATTCATCATAAAATGTCCTCATTCCTATTTATTCTTTGATTTTTCGGATTCAACAATAATTAAGCCACGCTAAGTCACTTATATCCCTCTTTTCACCTTTAGTATATTAATAATATGTCATAAGTTAGAAAATTGAATTCTCGATTTTAATTCGACATACATATAACAAAGCCCTTGGACCAAATGACCAAGGGCTTTATCATGTGATAATTCTATTCGATTTAATAAAAGGTTGATAAAGGTACGTTCATAACCACAAAAACCGTTTTTCCTTAGCAAATCTCCGCTTTATTTTTTCAAAATAAATGCAAACAAAAATATTCTTAAAAAAATGAGACAGTATGAGACTTTCTGAAACCAAGTGAGAAAAATTTCTTACATATACATAGTAGCAAATTTTACAAGGAGCTACTGTATATGAATACTCTAAATTTAATCTCACTCGATAAAGCTGTTGCATTTATAATAGCAAATAGTAATAATAGAAATTCCAGTGTTGACAGATTTTATGCAAAAATAAGGTCAGGCGAAATTCCTATATATGAAAGAGATGGACAATATTATGTTGAAAAACAACTGGTATAATTAATCGACACCGGTTATATCTATTATTTCCTCTCTTCCATTCTCATAGGTGTATCTTATAATTTTCCGTTCATCTTTATTGCATAAAACTTCTTTCTTTATAACTTTTATTAATGGTATGTTTCCTGCCAGAACATCATCCATCAACAATTTATAGCCTTCGGAAGTATGTTTCATTTCTTCTGGTGTAATCGGTTTTGGCATTGGTATACCCTTAAGGCTGTTTTTTAAAACACCTTGGTAATGTATACTGTCATATGATATTTCTTTGGGCTCAAATATTTCTGTCAGTCTTTTCTTGGTTAAAGCATTTAATTCTTCATTTCTTGACGAAATATAGTATTGACGGGTAACATCAATGCTTTTATGGCCCATCATTTCGCATAGCATATACTCTTCAATGTTGTTAACTGCACATGACGTAGCATAAGTGTGTCTAAAGAAGTGATAGTGCAACTCAACCGTTTTTTCTGGATTTTCAGAAGAAGGGTTGAGTTCTTTTTTTATAGTTTCTGCGATGCGTTTTGTGCTGTTAATCGTTAGTAATTGACCATCAACCATTCTGTTTACAAAATCCTCATTGTGTGAAAGCTTTTCAGTAAGTATGTCACAATTATCTACAGTATCGTATAAGTAATCTCTGTTTTTATACGCCAATCCATACTTTTTACGCTCATTCTCCTGCTTATGGTAATATGTGTATAGATACTCCTGCAATACAGAAGGCATAATAACATATCGCTTTGATTTTTTAGTTTTCAGCTTGGTCAGTTCCCACCTATTCAAATCTGTATTACGTTGCATCTGTTTTTTAACCCAAATGTAACCACTTTCCCAATCAATATCATTCCAACGCAACCCAAAAATTTCTCCTTTGCGTAAACCTGCATACCGAGCCAGCATATACGATGTTAACAAATTTGCGTCGCCACGTTTAAAAATATCTTCCATCTGCTTTAATTGCATTTCGGTGTAAATTTCTGGTTCAGTCTTTTCTTCATCATCTTCTCTTCTCTCAGGCATTTTTAATTTTGTCGGAGCATTGGGACCAAACATATCAAGATACTTTTCGTTAGATATCCATCTTTTCCTATTGGCAAAAGAGTATAGAAGCTGAAACAGTTTGATTATAGATTCTAAGTATTCGAATGAATACTTAGTGTCAACACCTTTTAACTTATATGATTTGTTATTATAGATATCCGTTATAAACTCGTGCATTTCGTATGTGGTGATATCACTTATTTTTCTATTGGCAAACTTTGGACCCACGTGATTTCGCCATACCGAATCGTGCTTGGTAAGTGTACCAGTTGCCTTTCGCGAAGCTTCGGTGGAAAGCTTAAATGCTTCATACAGTTTTCCAAGTGTTATATCATCAATATGTTTACCTGCAACACCTAAACCTGCCTTAATGTCTGCAAGTACCTTTTCTCGGTACTCCCAGGCATCTTTTTTTGTTAAAAACGGATTCCCGTCGTCATCACGTTTCCCGGTTTTATCATACATTTTACCATTTATTTCTTCATGGATTCGCCACTTGTATGGTCCGTTCTTAGCATCCTTTTTTACTGGTGTAACATGTGGAAATTGAGTATTCTTGTTTGCCATAAATAATCCCCCTACTGTATTGACAAAATATCAAATTGTGCTACCATTAGAAATAGCTACTTGGTGGATATATATTATATAGCACACTAATTACATTCATGTCAATGAAAAACTCACGAATTTTGGTGTTTTTTTGGTGACTATACAACATATTTTCTTGTTTATCAAGGGGTTTTATTGCTTTTACATGACGAAGCAAGACACGGCAAGGCATTTGAGGGTCTTCTTAAGAGATATTTCGGTTAATCATAAACAGTCTGAAAGCCTTATATATCAAGGTTTTCAGACACAATCTAATAGTTTTTATGCCTTCGGAGCATCAATGTTCCGAGGGCTATTTTTTATGCTGTTTTAAGAAACAGCGGAATTTTTTCCGCTCAAAAAAATATTATTTTCAAAGGTATTGGAAAGGGCTTTGGAAACCGTAAACAAGCAACTACCTGCTGATTCATTAAAGAATAAGCAGTTTTTTATGCCTTAAAATAAAAAATTATCTTTCAAAAAGTACCGAAATCTTCGAATAACATATTCATTGTAGAACATTCGTTCGAATTTCTACCAAGGAGATATGTATATTAATGATTCCGAAGCTTAAAACAATCCCTCAGTTAATAGCGGAAATTACAGCGGAACAGCCAAGTATTTTACCGGCTATTGATAAGGTATATGACTGTATGAAAGACGGCAGAATACACGTTTATATGGTCAATGATGTTCCGATGCTTAATCAGGACGAAGTATATGGTGCGTTTGAAATGTAATTATTATAGCAAGAAAAAATAGAAAATCAATTAAGTATAGAAAAAAAGGATTAATAATTCCAAGAGAATACAAGTCAAATTGTATACCATGTTACCAACGCAGATTTAATTTGCAATTATATGACATATTATAGACAGATTACCCACGGAAAAATGAGCAGAATCTGCACACAAGCCCGTTATATGATTCTGACGGCAATTAGGATAACGATGTTATCAGAATTGACATTGTGCATCTGCATCAACGACATGCAGGCTCAAAGCGTAATATACGCAGTCGTTATCACTCAACACAACAGCGATTAGTACTGCACACAGACGTGGAAAGCCGCTGTTGTCCCCCTCGTCCGTTCCTGTTTCAAAACTCATCGTAAGAGCTTTTGAAATACCGTGGTTATTCGTCGAATTTTTGGCAAATAACCAACGGTAACCGCAAACTGACGGATAAAGACAGAAAATAAACAGGAAAACTGCAGAGAAAAAGCTGTTTATAAGAGGGCTGTCAAAATCGTCTTAACAGGCGTTACAACAGTTTTGTTGTACTGGTTGTCGGCACTGTTCGACTATTTAATGGAATATCTCGATTTTGATTTTGTTTCTGCCGTAATAGAATTAGTGGACTATGCACCGGACCTTGACGAATTACCGTATGATAATGAAGATTATAAGTCTGACAAAAAATATACGCATTTTATTATAGAATCATCTGATGATTCTGAACTTCCGACGCCTACCGACGGAACATACAGCAGAGCCTTTGCATATCTCACAAAAACCAGAGCGATACCTGCAGATACTGTTAATAATCTTATGCACAACAAACTTCTTTATGAGGATGAAAAACACAATGCTGTGTTTGCATATATGAATTTTGCTGAAATCGTTGGCACTTGTTCCGGCATCAGGTATAAACAGTGCATCGGACAAGGATACTGGGTATTCAATGCAGATATCACTCATCAGAAACTATACATTTGCGAAAGTGCGATTGACGCTATATCACTGTACTGTCTGTTAGGTGACGATACAGCTACATACGTTTCTGTTGCAGGAGCAAAAAAATATTCTGCCATCATCAGTGCAATGGAGGATATTTCAATTTATCAAGGGTACGATTCACAATTATTTTTAGCCTTCGATAACGATGAAGCCGGTGACACTGCATACAATACATTAAAAACAGATTATCCTGAATTATTAAGAATTAAACCCAAATTAAAAGACTGGAACGATAACCTTCGAGCCAAATAAAACCGCCTGAAAAGAAGGATTCTTCTAACAAAAACAGCGATGTCATATTCGCGATAATGTTACAAATCTGTAAATTCTCATTTTACAGCAAACTTAATATTTAAATTTCTCTGCCGATATTGTATAATGAGTTATCAGCAGAGAAAGGGATGATATGTGTGAAACTGCTTTATGCAGAGGATGAAAGGGAATTATCCGAAGCTGTTACGGATATTCTGACATATCACAATTACATAGTTG
>JAZUDP010000084.1:0-1823 GCA_045639705.1 Acutalibacteraceae bacterium | reverse complement strand
ACATATAGAAATCCGTCGGGCGGTGAAGCCGCACAGATAAACAACATCGCTGTTTTAAACGGCAATACGATTGTCCGCGGCAAGCTGAAAAACAGGGTAGCCATGTGGGGCGCAGGCGAGCATTTTGACCATGTCAATCAGCGTGGACAGCATGTCGAAATCAACGCCGTTGACAAGTGGGCGGAAATAAAGGGCAACAGCTATATGCCGATTCCGATTCTGCTTTCTTCAAGAGGCTCGGGTCTGTTTATGAACAGATACGAAAGAATGACCATTGATGTTGATTCCCGTATCGTTCCGAAGAACACATGGCAGTTCTGCATTTTCGACGCACCGTGCGATTTGTTTGTTTATACAAGCGAGCAGCCTGCCGATGTGCTTTACGGCTATTCCCTGCTGACAGGCTTCGCTCCCGAGCCTGCGGAATGGAGCTACGGCAGTATCATATGCAGATACTCTCCCGATTTCACCACAGTTCAGGGCGTTCTCGACATGGCGCAGGCTATGAAAGAAAACCGTTTCCCGTGGGACGGTGTTATTGTTGAAGGCTTCAACAATGCCGATGAAGCAGGGCTTCGCAATATGGAACAGACAGTTCACGGCATGGGTAAAAAGCTCATGGTTTATTCTCAGACGGGTAGCAATCCGTTCCGTGCGCTGACCGACGAAACCGATTATCATGTAAGAAACGGAATAACGGGAAGCATTAATCTTGTTCCCGCAAACAGCGACAACCCTGCTGACAATCCCGACGCAGGCTCATGGCGTTTTCTTGACATAACAAGCTCTGAGGTCAGGGACTATATATATAATCAGATATGGGGCAGCGCCGTAAAGAACTTCGGCGTCGACGGCGCAAAGGTGGACTTCTGCGAGCTTTTCCCCGATACCTATGAGCTGATAATGGCAGACGGTCCGACAAGCGGCGCACACCATTGGTACCCCGTTGTTTATAACTCTCTGCTTTATAAAAAGCTTGCCGAAAACCCGAACGGCACAATGACAATCAACCGCGGCGGCAGCATCGGCGCACAGAGATATCCGTGGATATGGCTCGGTGACCAGAAGCGTGAATTCAGATTTATTGAAGCACAGGTAAAGGGCGTTTTAAGCTCGGGTATTTCGGGCGTGCCGTTTATCACCTACGACATGGCAGGATACAAAAACGCAGGTGAAGATGAGGCTGAAGTTTTCAGACGCGCTGTTGAATTCACCGCGTTTATCGGCAACATTCAGACCCACGGCAATGTAAAACGGTCATACGACTTTGACGATGAAACAAAGGGAATTTACAGGAAATACACAAGAATTCACGATGCACTCAGACCGTACCTTGTCGAGCAGGGAAAGATTTCATGTAAAACGGGCATTCCTCTTGTAAGACACCTTGCGCTGAATTACTGGCAGGACAAAAAGGTATGGAATATTGAAGATGAATTCATGCTCGGCAATAAGCTGCTTGTTGCGCCCATACTTGACAGCGGAAATTTCAGAAGCATTTATCTTCCCGAAGGCAACTGGACAAATCTGTGGACAGGTGAAAAATACAGGGGCGGCAGAACGCTGACCGCATACAGGGTTCCCGATGATGAAATCCCCGTTTTCGTTAATATCGATGAAACCTCCGAAGCGTTTGAGCAATGCCGCGCCGAAGTAATAAAACTGCACAGCGAAGCATAAGCGGCTCATAAAAGCCGAAAAAACGAACCGCAATCTCACAAGAAAGCGGTTCGTTTATTTTTCACCTTTTAATCCCCGAGCAAACCGAAGTATCTGCCGAGCCAGTAAGGAAGCAGGAAAATTGTCGGCTCTGCCGCCTCAAG
>JAZUDP010000083.1:0-27001 GCA_045639705.1 Acutalibacteraceae bacterium | reverse complement strand
GGGTAAGGTTGCAGGCGGTATCATGGGTCAGAATGAAGATGATTCCATCAACTTCAGCGATTGCCGCAACAGCAGGGGAGATGTAAGAGCTGTTTCTTATGCAGGCGGAATCCTCGGCTACACAGGCAGCAGAGACAATGACAAGGCATTTACATTTGATGACTGCAGCAACAGCGGTTATGTATATTCAGACACCTCTTATGCAGGCGGTATTGCAGGCGTAATCGGCTCTGACAACTTAAATCACAGCTTCATAAACTGCACCAACGAAAATTCCGTAACAGGTCATATCAGCACAGGCGGCATCGTCGGCAAGCTTGAAGGCGGCGGAAAATTCAGATGTCAGAACAACGGAGTAATCACAAGTGAAACAACCTGTGCAGGCGGTATTGTCGGCTACGTTGTCGATGACGGATGCACATTCACAGGATGCCGGAACATGGCTTCTGTAACAGGTGTTGAATCCTGCGGCGGCATCGTCGGCGAAGCAGGCGACAAGGACGAGGACGACCCGTTTACATTCACAGACTGTGTGAACTACGGCACAGTTACATCATCAGGCCTTAACGCAGGCGGAATAATCGGAATGCTTAAGACCGACAGCACAAAGCATCTCCTTGACGGAAACAAGAACTACGCTATGGTAGAAGGCAAATCAACAGCAGGCGGCATTATCGGATTCATGTACGGCGGCGGTGAAATAAAGAACAATGTTAACGGAAAGACCATCGTTTGTCACGGCGATTATGCAGGCGGCATCATCGGCAGAATCGAAGACGATAAGTGCACATTCACAGACAACACAAACAACGGCGGTGTTTCTTCTTTAAAATATCAGGGTCAGACCTGTGGCTATGACGGCAACAGAAAGTCAACTTATTGATAAGACTTAACTGAAGTCAGTTCAAATTCATACAAAAAATTTCAGCGAACCGAAGAGAAATTCCTCGGTTCGCATTTTATATCTCAATTACATATTTAAATCAATCTTCAACTATTATCGCGGTAATATGTTCAGTTACATAATGTCGGATTTTTCAAATACCAAAACAATACGTCATAAAAATCCTATCAACAAATTACCGGTATTGGGACTTTCTCATATTCCCCAATACTAATTATTGTCATTCGGGTGGGGGTGCATTTCTGCTTATATCGGGAGAGCGCTTGACTGGCAGTCAAGAGGTCATCGGTTCGAACCCGACTATCTCCACCAAAAGTCACGCCGTTTCATAATCGAAACGGCGTGCTTTTTGTTATGCATTCAATTCCGTTAATAAACTGCTGAAAATCAAAATTGAAATCTATTATCAATTTGTAATCGCTGAAAACATCAACTCTCCTTACAATACGGTTTGCTATTATCGGATTACGACTTTTTACTTTTAATTATTTGTAAAAACCGTCTGCTTGTATAAAAAATCATAATAATAATTGAAGAAAAATGTTTAATATGTTATAATTATCATAAATAAGGCATTTTGACGATAAAGCAATCTGATAATTTCGGAGGTGCCGGATGAAAAACAATTTTTACGGGGAAATACATGTAACAAGAACGAATACATCGGACGGATATTACACTGCCGTTAACAAGGGGATGGAAATTCCGCTCGAACGTCACGAGCATTTTGAAACCGTAATTACACTGAAAAACAACTTCATTCATACCGTCAACGGCGTTTCGTTTAAGCCCGAGGTAGGGGATACTGTGATTCTGCGTCCTCAGGACTGTCATTCAGCCAAACCGATTGACGACACGGCAGAGCACATATGCCGTGATATCTATATTGATCCGAAGCTTTTCAAGGAAGCCTGTGACTATATCTCGCCAACACTTTTTGTAAAGATTATGACAGCAAAAAATCCTCCGTCATTTCATCTTAATGAAAGCGAGCTTGCTTCGTTTGAGGAAAGCGTGGATTTTTCTTATCTTTACGCAATGGCGAAGGATTATGAGGTCTATCAGTCAGTTAAGCGTATTGTTGCGTGCAGGGTCGTCGGAACTTATATCAAGAAATCTTTTGAAAGCGAGAAAACTCTGCCGGAATGCCTTACAATGCTGCTTTTAAAGCTTCAGCGCAACAGCCTGAGCAAAAAAAGTATTGCCGAAACAGCAAAAGAAATCGGATACTCTCCCGATTATCTCAACCGTCTTTTCAGAGAGCATTTCGGCAAAAGCATAGAACAGTATATGATTGAATGCAGGATTTACGATTCTCTGACGCTGCTGCTTCAGACCGATATGCCTGTCAATGAAATTGCACTTAAAATGGGCTGGGAATGTACAGGTAATTATATAAATCATTTCAAAAAAATATACAGCACTACGCCTGCAAAATACAGAAAAATCTTAAGTCAGACGCAGATGTAACTTTTTCATAATAGTTCACTGAAAGTGAAAAATAAAGAACGGATTTACATGACCTGTACTTATTTGATGACGGATAGTGTAAATCTTACCGAGAGGTGACTGCAAAATGAGCGAAAACACAAACGGCGTAAAGAAAATAGTGGATAAGGCAGTTAAGGCCGAAGATAACTCTGCTGCTGCCATTGACAGAAGCAGACTGGATAAGTTCAGCGGTATTGCAACAAGGATGTTCCATACCCCGGTTCTTACACCTAAAGAGATGGCGTTCCCTGCAATCGGTGAGTTTGCCTCTCGTGTTGTCAGCGCTCTTGAGCAGTACAGAACTCTCTATTTCGTAAATGTTCTGAAAATAGATATGGTGTACGTAACGCTGATTCTTACGCTTATCGGCATTTATGACGTTCTTAACAATCCTCTTATGGGTGCGGCATATGACCGTACAAGAACACGGTGGGGAAAAGCGCGTCCGTACATAATTTTTACGGCCGTTCCCTATTTTATGAGTACGGTGCTTCTTTACAGCGGCGCTCTGTTTTTCGGAGATACGCCCGGCAATGACCCCAAAAAGATTATTTTTGTTTTCTTTGCGCTGTTTATTCAGGAAACGTTCAGTACAATTTACAGTATTCCGCGCGGCAATCTTTTGTCTCTTCAGACAGCAAACCCGAAGGACAGAATTAATGTCGGCCTCGTTCAGAACTATCTCGGCTTTACAGGCTCACAACTGGTTTCGGTTATTGTTGTTCCACTTATGGAGCTGAACAATAAAGGATACATTAATCTGCCTATGAGCACCGTTTTTTCGGGACTTGCTTTTATAGCGGCGGTTATCGGCGCAGTCGGAAATATTGCGATGGCAATCAACTGCAAGGAAAGAATTATTCTTCAGCCTAAACCTGCTCCGACAGCAAAGACGCTTTTCTATATTCTGAAGAACAAGTATGCATTGCGTAATTTTATTGCACAGTTCTCGGTAAGCTGGTGGGCAAACGGCGGCTACAAGTGGGATGTTGTTACGCAGCAGGAGATTTTCGGCGGCGCAATACCTACATTTTTTGCTTACCTGCCCAACAACATTTTCAATTATCTCAGTATTACTTTCATTCCTAAATTTCAGAAAATATTCAAAAACAACAACAAAAAGGCTGTCATATGGCTTAGTATGTGGGATCTTTTCTGCTGTATCGGTATGGTTGCAATCGGCTGCCCGTTTATTGATAAGAAATGGGTTATTATTCCGGTTTATGCACTGTTTTACGGTATCAACGCAATCAATAACGGTCCGGGTGGAGTATTTGAGGCAGAAATCGGGCGAGAAATCAATGACTATACGGAGTACGTTACAGGTGAGCGTCCCGACGGTACAATCGGTCTGCTGACGGGACTTATTTCAAAAGTCACTTCACCGATTAATGCTCTTCTGACGGTTCAGCTTTTCAAATGGTCCGGATATGACCCGACAATTCCTATGAGACCGTGGTCACAGGGCAGCAAGGCTGTGTACCAGAAAGTTTTCTTCCTCTCCAACGGCATCAATCTTCTTCCTACGTTTGTCAGAATTATTCCGTATTTCTTCTATGACCTTGAGGGTGAAAAGAGAGAAAAAATGTATATTGCGCTCAATGAAAGACGTGCACTTATTGCAAGTCAGGAGAATGATGAACCGAATGAGATTGATAAGCTTACAGAGATGCTTGCTTCCGAAGATACAGAATAAGAGGAGAAAAAACTATGAACAGAAAAATGAGAAAAGACCCATGCTGCGGACTGCTTCCGAATATGCCCAACGAAATAATGCGTCCCGGCAGAATGAGAATAAACACAAGCGGAAAAGCCGAGGCGGCAAAGCATACCTTTAAACGCAAGGGTACGGCGGCGGATTTCCGCTCCGGTATGCCGATAGGCAACGGCGATTTCGGTGCGTCAATGCACGGACTGCCCGACAATCTTACATTCAATATCGCAAAAAATGACCTCTGGTGGGACGATTATGACGCCCCGCAGCCCTGCTATCCCGATGGCGGAATCGAAAATATCAGGAAGAAGGCGGCTGAGGGCGACGAAAGCGTAAAGCTTGATATGTATGAGGCGGCGCAGCGAAGAATCAACCACCCGATTCAGACCTCTGCCGCAAGACTGACGCTTCATCTTCTCAGCGGCGGTTTCGGACATAATATCCGCGAGGAGCTTGACCTTTCGTCTGCGGCGGCAAAGCAGTACTTTTCCTACGACAACGTAAACGGAAGCGTCAACGGCTGGAATTACCTTGTCACCGCAAATGTCAGCAGGATTGACGAGGTCATGAGAATTTCCGTTCAGGCCTCGGATTCAAGCCAGAGACCCGTTCTCGGCACGGTACGCTTTGAACTGACGCGCGACCCGATGGAGGTGCCTGCGGTAATCACATACGGAAAAAGATTTGAGCTGATAGACGGTTACGAAAAAGATATTGATGAGTATTATTCACCCGTCTGCTTCACCGACGGCGATTATTTCGGATTCAATATGCGTCTTAAGGCAGGCGAAGACCCGAAAAACTCGCCCGATGTGCATTACACTGTAATGGCAAGAGTCGGCGGCGGTGAAATAAAGCTTTCCGACATCGGCTACTCTGTTCTCGGTACGGGCAGATTCGGCAGAAATTTTGAAATTCTTCTCACTGTTGTCAGCACCTACGACGCCGAGGATACATATGCCGAGGCAAAGTGCAGGCTTCATAACGCTTTTGCAAGGAATACGGTTCATGTGCTTTCAAACTGCTCGGAGCTTACCTCGCATGACTTGAACCGTTCATGGATAAGACTCCCGAAGACTGAATATTCTCTCCCGTGGTACTGGGGAATTTACGAAGCCATGAGCGCAAGAAGACCTTCAAAATTCGCGGCAGGCTATGTTGCGCCGTGGTATCAGTCAAACTGCGTGAACTGGGGACATCACATTCTGACATATGAGCAGACAAAGACAAACCTCGGTCTGCTTGCCACCAATCATGCCGAGCTGCTTGAACCGTGGTTCAGACTCTGCCTTGATTCAAAGGAAAAGCTTCAGGCGCTTGCGAAGAACTTTTACAACTGCCGCGGCACGGCTTATCCGCATGCAATTTCCGGCACAGGCACGGTTATTTCCTCGGCTGTTACTCTTAACGGTACGCTGATGAACATATCCACCACGGGCGAAACCGTCAAGTACGCGTGGGATTATTACGATTTCACGGGCGACACGGAATATCTGCGCACTGTGGGATATCCGATACTTAAGGAAGCGGCGCTGTTCTATCACGATTATCTGCTCACCGACGAAAACGGTGAAAAATATATTTTCCCGTCACGCTCTCAGGAATTTGTCGCCTGTCCGGGGCTTTCAAATGAATTCATGACAAATTCGCTGATTGACCTCGCTTTGTTTAAATTTGTATTGAGCCGTGCCGCACAGTCTGCGGAAATTCTCGGCGTTGATGCCGGACTCGCAAAGGAATGGCGCGGCGATGTTGCCGCACTCCGCAGCGACTATGCCGTATGGGCTGACGGCACATGGAAAACCGCCGAGGATACCGACGATACTTCTCTGGGCTACGGCACTCCGTCCGTTTCGGATTTATGTCCGATATGCATAACCGACGAGGTTGACAAATGGCGCGGAACAGATGAAATGAAAACTGCGGCACAGAAGAGTGTTGATAAATTTGTAGACAAAAACACAATGCCGTGGGATATGTCCTTCGGAATCATATCCCGTCTGAGGATGGGTGACAAGGATTATGCCCGGCTTGCACTGGAACTTCTGCCGAAGTGCAGAGAGGGCGGAAATCTCAACCGCTCCGATGCCTGCGACTATGACGAAAACAACGAGATGAAGCCGGACGGACAGCATTCGTTCTTTGTTGACAAAGGCTCGGCATACTTAAGCGAATGCATTACCGAAATGCTTTTGCAGTCGCAGGGCGGAATTATCAGAATTTTCCCCGCATATCCCGACGGTATAGGCGACGCGGCATTCTTCTCGCTGAGAGCGAGAGGCGCATTCCTTGTTTCGGCTGAGTTCCGTTCGGGTAAGCCGGCTTACGCGATAGTCAGAAGCCTGCGCGGGAACGGCTGCCGCTTTATGAATGTTTTCGGTGATAAGATTTCCGTCCGTGACCTTGAAACGGGCGAAAAAATCAGCTTTGAAGAGGTTGACGGAGATATTGTTTTCAATACGGAAGCGGAACACGAATATGCAATAGAAAACAGCGATATGCCGCTTGAAGCGTTTGAAATGAAAAACTGATATAAATAACATAACCGGCAGGTATTGATTATGAGTATAATGAAAATCGGACTTAACGTTTTTGCCGATAAGGTTGTCGGCGACAATAAAGCCGCAGACCTTGTAACTGACTGCGGCGAGCTTATTGACTTCGCTGTATGTCACATTGACGGACAGAATTATACGGCGGAGCAGTCGGTTGAGCTGGCGCATACTCTTGCGGAAAAATTTGAAAAGCAGGACACGGATTTTATCACAAATTTCGAATATGCAAACTGGCGTGAGGACTGCACTGCCTCCGACGGAACTCAGTGGTCTGATGAAAGCGACGGCTGTCACCGCGTTAAGCTGCCCGACATATTTGTCAGGGCTCTTGCCGAAAGCAGCCGCTTCAGAGGCATAATGTACGACGAGTTTGAGCATATAATAACCAATCGCAACCCCACAATTCAGATTGCGACAAAGCTGAGAAAAATCATTCCGGTTTTTCCTCTTTTAAAAGAGAAAAATGCTATTAAGCAGGGCGAGCTGCTTAAGGAACAGTTAAAGAAATACGCTGCTTCCTTCAGGGCGCAGGGCGCGCCCGCAATGCTCGGCGAGCATGTATATCCCGTAATGTTCCACAAGTTTGCCGAAAGCGGCATAACGCCCAACTACAAATCACTGAAGGAAAATATTTCAAACATTGCATTTTCAATGGCCGCGGGCGCGGCAATGCAGTATGACCTGCCCCTTTACAACTGCATTGACAACTGGTACATGCTTACAAATCCGGGTCATTCTGCCGAAGAAATGTATCATAATCTTAAATTCGCTTACCATGCGGGCGTTGACTGTGCCTATGTTGAAAGCGTCATTGTAATGACCGACGGCGATAAGCTTACGGAACACGGCAGGGAGTTTCAGCGCTTCTGCGAGGAATACAAGGGCAGGGAACGCGGCTACAGCATAAAGGACTACCGTCCCGAAATCGGCATAATTCATTATGACGACGGATTCTGGGGGCAGTGGTATCCCGTGCTTTTCAAAAAATGTCTTTTCGGCAACCCGAAAATCAAGCCGGATTTCCGCTCGTACGAGCTTTTCAGAATTTTCAACATTCTTACTCACGGTGAGTCCTGCAAAAACGGTATGTCATGGGGCAGATTTTCACCGTGGTCGTTTGTCAATAAGCATTTTTCCTTTGTTTCTCTTAACAGCACGGCAGTCTTTGACCACAACGCGGACAGAAACGTGCTTGATTCGCTTAAGCTCTGCTTCCTGTGCGGAATACATATTTCCGAAAAAACGCTTAAGGAAGTGCGGAACTGCGTTAAGGAAAACGGCATGACCGCAGTTGCCCCGAAATGCTTTGCCCCCGATGATATTCTCTCACAGTCAAAGGGAAGAATCAGCGAGGTAAAAGACGGCAAGGGCAGGTGGATAGTAATAAAAAGCTACCGCAGCGGCAGGCTGAAGGAGCATGTCAGGGAATTTATCGGCAAAAAGGGTGAAATGAGGCTGACTTTTTCCGATAAAGAGGTTATAATGAAGATAAACAGGGACAGAGATTCCTTCAACGTTATAAAATAAAAAAGGAGCTGATATTTTGAAAAGAGTTGTTTCAGTTTTTACGGCGTTGATGCTGATTGCTTTAACTGCCGTACCTGCGTTTGCAAAGAATGACAGAGAAATTGTTCTTGCGGAAAACGGTTCAACCGAATACAGAATTGTTATTTCGGAAACAGCTTCGGAATGCGAAAAAAATGCCGCCTCGGAGCTGTCGGAGTATCTTGAAAAAATCAGCTCGGCTGATTTTGAAACCGTAACAGACGCTGTTCCAGCATCTGAAAAGGAAATAGTTGTCGGCGTTACTGACCGTGACAGCGAAATCGGAATCAACCGCCGGGACTTCGGACAGGACGGCGTGCGCATTCTTACCGCGGGCGAAAAGCTCTTCCTCACAGGCGGCAGTGAAAGAGGAGCGCTTTATGCGGTTTATACTTTCCTTGAGGACTGGCTCGGCTGCAGATGGTTTACCGAGGAGCTGACGGTAATTCCCGAAACGGAGCGGCTTGTCATTTCCGACATTGACTACTCATACGTTCCGTGCTTCAGACTGAGGCAGACCTACTGGCTTTTTTCAACGAAATATGCGGATTTCTGCGTTAAACACAAGCTCCACAGCTATATGGCTTACATTACCGACGACTGGGGCGGAAGTCCGGACGAGTACTGTGTAAATTCCGTACATACCATGCAGTGGATAATCACCCGCGATATGTTTGACTCTCACCCGGAATACTTCGGCTGCGACGATAAGGGAAACCGCAGCATGAACCGTCAGCCCTGTCTTTCAAATGACGATGTTTTTCAGCTTACGGTAAACTTTGCAAAAAATTTCTTCTCACAGTACAATACAATTTTCAGCGTTTCACAGAATGACGGTATGTCCTTCTGTCAGTGCGATAAGTGCAAAGCCTTCAATAAGGCTCACGGCAATACCGATTCAGCTTCAATGATTAACTTTGTCAACCGTGTTGCTGCTGAGGTAAGAAAAGAGTATCCCGATGCGCGTTTTGAAACTCTCGCATATCAGGATACCCTCACACCGCCGGAAAATCTCAGCGTTGCGGACGGAGTTGTAATCCGCATGTGTCCGATTAACGGCTGCGTGCTTCACGATTTCGGCGACGGACTCTGCCGTGAAAACAGGAAATTCGATAAGGCTCTCAAGGGCTGGGCAAAGCTGACAGACAGCATTTATATGTGGAATTACAGCACAGACTTCCAGTATTATTATGCTCTGTTTCCCAATATTACAACCTTGCAGAAAAGATATCAGTATTTCAGAGACAATAACGTTATTTCCGTTTTCGACAACGGCTGCGGCGAGGACATGGCCGCGGGCGAATTCCACGATTTGAAAACCTACCTCGTTTTAAAGCTTCTGTGGGACCCTGATACCGATATTGAACGCCATATTTCCGAATTCTGTGCGGCATACTACGGTGCGGCAGGCGCGGATGTGGTTGAGTTTATCAGCAAATTTGAAAAGTATGTCAAAGGTGTTAACGCTCACATGACCTGTCAGGACGGCGGCGAGGCGCTTGAAAATCATTCCGCACTGACCGAGTTCGAAATTAAAAAGCTTGACAAAATCATGGCAGGTGCCGAGGGCAGAAATCTGACTGAGGACGAAGCCGGCAGGCTTAAAGGCCTTTCAATCAGCTGGAGATTTTTCAAGTGCGGCACATTCGCGGGCGAGTTCAACTGGTTCTCGTTCAGAAATGACCCCATAAAAGAAGCGGAAAAGCTCTATAACGACATGCGCGATTACGGCATCGGATTCTTAAGCGAGGGCGGCGGAGTACGCTTCACGGACGCTCAGCCGAACTTCACCGTAAGACCGACATGGTGGTTCAGCGAAAAAGAAAATATGCCGAAATCCGTACAGCGTCAGTCGGCAATTCTTCCCGTAATCAATAAAATTCTTCGTGCAGTAAGCATATTCAAATGATGCTTTTGATATTAAAACTTGCAGTAAAAAATGTAAAGGAGATTTTGTCATGAAAAAACTGTTAAGCATTGTTCTGGCAATTATCATTTCTGTTTCGGGATGCATAGGTCTTGCCGCCTATGCAGCACAGAATGATACCTACGACCATCTTCCTCAGGTATATATCGAGGGCTTCGAGTCCAAAAGGGTATACTACAAGGACGATGTGAACAAAACCTCGCTGCTCTATCCCATTGACTCGGGCAGAATGAGCGCGGCTACCGCAAACATCAAAAACACACTTACAGACAGCCTTAAGCACCTTGACTTCCATCTTGTTTACAACTGCGTTTACGGCTGGCTTGACGAGCTTCTCGGCGATACGAAGCTTGAACCCGACGGAATTACAATGCACCCGCATGTTACCGTTGACGCTACGGAGCTTAACTATAAGGGCGACGGAAAATATGTGTTCAAATACGACAGCCGTCTTGACCCCGTTGACCTTGCAAAGGAGCTTGACGAATATATCGGCTGGGTTAAGGAAGATACTGGCAGCGATAAGGTTGAGCTTGTAGGCTCAAGCTTCGGTTCGTCCGTCGAGCTTGCATATATAAGCGAGTACGGCGCTGACAGCCTTGATTCAATCCTTTTCTGCGTTCCCTCCATGGAAGGCATTAACTTCGTAAGTCAGCTCTTTACAGGCGATTTCCATTTTGATGCTGATGCAGTTGAGGCATTTGCTTCAAACGCAGTCGGCAACGACGCTGTCACGACTATCCTTCAGCTTCTCAACGAATCGGGCATTCTCCGTCTTCTTATTGACACAGCAGTTGAACCGCTTCTCAAGGTCGCACTCAAGAACGCTCTTCACGACGGTATTCACGACATTCTCGCCACACATCCCGCAATGTGGGCATTTGTTAAGGAAGAATACTTTGAGGACGCTATGGAGTACGTTTTCGGCAATGACCGCGATACATACTCAAAGCTTATCGAAAAGGTTACATATTACCACGAAAATATCAAGGTTAAGGACAGAGAGATTCTTCAGGATGCTATCGACGGCGGACATCATGTAAGCATTATCTGCAAATACAATATGCCTCCGTTCCCGTTCACATATGAAGGCAACTTCATGGGCGACGGATTTGTTGAAACATCGGTTGCAAGCCTCGGCGCAACCTGTGCAAAGAACGGCGAAAGCTTTGCGGACGATTATAAGCAGAAGCTTTATCCCGAAAAGAATCATATGTCACCCGACTGGTGTATCGACGCTTCAACCTGCTTCCTTCCGGATAACACATGGTTTGTAAAGGACCTTGCGCACGGCGATAAGAACGACAGCTATTACGGCATGATAAACTATATCATCTATAATGATATTGATGTTTTCACAGACCCCAACTGTCCTCAGTTCCTGCAGAATATTTCAGGTTATGTGGTTCCCACACAGGACGGAAGGTTTGCGCCTAAGGATAACTTCATTCAGCTTGTCATCAAAACTGTTGTAAAGCTTGTAAAGCTTATCGTTGAAAAGATAAAGACGCTGGGTAAATAAATCCAATATAAATAACGCCGTTTCGGTTAAGAAACGGCGTTATTTTTCTTTTAAGTAACCGCTGATTATGCTTCTGACGGTTTTTATAAAACTTAACTGATTTCGCTTCTGATTTCAAGCGCGGCCGAGGGACGGAGAGTTGTTATATTCAGAATATTCTCAGTTAAGAACTGTCTCTGCATTTCCGGGTCGTTGACTGTCCACAGGGACATTCTGATACCGAAGGAATTGTATAATTCAATTATTTCACGGTCAACACGGTCAAAACATATGTTTATACATTCCGCGCCGAGATATTTAATAAGCTCAGATATCTGCTTCGCGTTTTCCGTAAGCATCACTTTGTCGTCTTCATAATAGGTCGCCTTGAATTTCCTGTTTTCAAACAATTCGTCTGTGATATGCAGGAAAACCCGGGACCGTTTCGTAATATCGGGATTATTCTCAAGTGTACTGTATTTTATATTGCCTGACAGAATAAGCTTCTGCTTCGGGATGCCGTACCTGTCTGCCAGCTCAAGCGCAGGGAAGATTGTCTCATAAGTTTTCAGGTCACAGTTCACACAGATATCGTTTTCGGCGATAATGCGGAAAACGTTTTCAAGAGTTTCAGCTTCTGAAGGGTCCTCTATTTCGTCATGTGAAAGATAAAGAGTTCCGTTCCTGTCAATCCGAACATCAACCTCGACGGCATCCGCCTTGAGTTCGATGCCCTTTTTAACTGCGTCGAGGGAATCGGGGAGCATTCCTTCACAGCCTGAATGTGCGGTTATCATTGTATAACGCATGGTAATTCTCCTTATCTGTAAATCACAGGTGAAACGCAGATTAAATTTTCAAGCGTGTTTTCACCTGCGTAAAGCTTCGGAATTACGGTGCTTCCGCAGGGAAAATCATTCTCCGACAGTGTAAGTCCTCCGTCAGAAATATCGAATTTCTTTTCATCATGAGAGCTTTTAAGCGTCATAACATAATGTTCGGGCGTAATAAATTCTGGCTTTTTCAGGTCGTTAAGGCTGAAATGCCGACAGCCGTTTTCTGCTTTTTCGCAGACAAGAGCAATGCCGTTCGACACCCATGTATTACCCGATTCAACTGCGGCAGCAAGCTCCTGCGCAGGGTCGCCGTCATCTGTTCCTTTGATATAGGTTGCGAATTTCATTGCAAATCCGTTGTCGCGGTGCATATCCATTCCCGCGCAGGCGGCAATATGCTTACCCTCAAGCACAAGCTTTTCCCACCATGCAATTGAGTGTGAATTAACCTCGCTCATGGATTCCTGATTGTTGATTATCTCAATATAATCAACACATGAAAAATCTGTTATTTCCATTTCAAAGCGGCAGCCTCTTGCAAACGGGTCGCCGAGAGCAAACGGGTGGGCGATTCCGACAAGCGCCCCTGCTTTTTTGCAGGCTTCGAACAGCAGCTCGGGCCTGTGTCTGTTTATGCTGTCCCACGGAACATAGGTGTTCAGATTCTGACAAAGTATGTGTCCGTAGTAGGTGGTGTACTCCATGCCGTAAACTGCACGGACATTATGCGGCCTGTCCTCAAGCAGCTGACGGATTATCCTGTGTCCCGAAACCGTATTGTGGTCAGTAATCGAAAAAACATCAACGCCGTCTTTTTCCATTGCCCCGATAAGCCCGGAACAGCTCTGATGAGCGTCGGACTCGAGCGTATGATTGTGCAGTTCATATCTTCTGAACATGCCTTACGCCTCCGTTCCGTTTACGGTCAGCTCATAGTGAGTGCCGTCAAGTATTACATTGAATACAAGCAGCGTGATTTTCAGCACGCCCTCGAATTTTTCCTGCGGAATGCATCCGGGCGCAGTATTCTCACCGTCAAATGTCATATGGCGTTCACTGAGCTGGCGGTGAATACAGCCGATAAATTCGCCGTTCAGCTCAGCAAGGGTATGTATCTCCGTCTTCATGTCACGAAGTATGCACTCGCGCATTTCTTCCCTGCTGCGCTCAACACCGTACAGCTCACAGAAGCTGTACTGCATTTCCTTAATCAGCTCGGGAGTAACAAGCTCCGGAGTATATTGTCTTTTGTCGAATTTAAACCCGATATCAATACAGGATAATGGCTTATCGAGGCATACAGTATATGATATCTGACCGACAAAGCCTTTTTTCAATATACCTTCAACGCTGTATATTTCCTTCATAATACTGCTCCTTTTAAGCGCCGTTCAGATAATAACATCTGCGTTCTGTTTCTCAGCCGAATCTCCGAGTGCCGTTTTCATTTCGTTAATATCGTCAGACATCACCTGAATAAACCGCTGTATATCGCTGTTCCATACGATTATGTTCATTCCCTTTGATGCCCACAGAAGCTGTTTTTCCGTTGAACCCGAAAAATGATTGCCTACGCCGATTCCTCTTCTGCGGCACGCCGAAATAATCTTCTCAACATACTCCTCAAAAATCGGGTTGTCGTATTCCTCGGGAATTCCGAGGTTGACTGAAAGGTCGTGCGGACCTATAAACACGGCGTCCACATCGGGCATATCAAGAAGCTCGTCAATGCGGTCGGCGGCAAAACGGCTCTCTATATTGAGAATAAGCAGCCGTTCTTCATTGTACTTTTTAAAGTATGCGATTTCCTTTTCCGAGAGCTTTTCTTTTCCGCTCAGCACATCCTGAAGCCGTCTGCCCTTGAGCGGACGGTATTTAACCGCTCCGCGGAGCCTGTTGATTTCTTCAACAGATTCAAGATAGGGTGAAACAACGCCTGCCGCTCCTGCGTCAATTGCCTGCGACGCTTCATATGCGTCGGGCGAGCCTATACGGACGATGGGAGCAATGTTGTTTGCGCTGTAGGCCTGACACATCCAGCTCATCATTGAACGGTCAAGAGGCATATGCTCGGTATCGATAAAAACAAAATCAATACCCGTTTTTTTCAGTTCTGCCGCCCATTTCGGAGACGGTGAAGCAACGAGAGTACCGTAAACTCTGTCGCCGCGGACAAACGCTTTCTTTAACTCATACTGATTCATAACACAGCTCCTCCGTGTTGATTGTGTAATTCTGTAATAAATATGATTGTTCCGGTCTTTACCGGATCTGAAGCAGCTCAGAAAACCGCGTTATTCAGCTGTAACGGAAACGGTTACGGGCTTTGAATTTCTGAGATAGGCGTTTTCCGCTGTTATTTTTACCTTATAGGTTTTTCCCGACTGAAGTGTATCGGCGCCGATGTTGAAATCGGCGATTCCGTCACCGTCGAAGAAATAATAATCGTTAAGCAGCTTTTCTCTGAAAACGCGTTTGCCGTTTTCATCTGTGATTTTAACGGTGTAGCTGTGAACGATGAAGTTATCCTCAGCTTCGTCAAAGGAGAGAATCCATTCGCCGTTTTCGTTCTGAACGGCACGGCAGGAGGTATCGTCACTGAACACGGGGGCGGGATCGTTATGCTTCATATTTTTATATGAATAGGTGTAATTCTTTACATCGTTTACATCGTCAATATATGCGTCGCGGAAGCAGGTGCCGGAATTCAGATCGCAGCCGAGGATGCGTACGCTGCCGTCAGTATCGGCCTCAACAACGGTGAACTCGGCGGCCTTGTCAAAATTGTCGGGATGCTGATTGATTATGCAGTTCTTTTCAAGCTCAAAGCGGTCAATGGCACCGCAGCCGACATTGGTAAAGCTTGACTGGTTCATACTGCGCGGGTCGCTGGACGGGAAGTGGGAATGACCGCTGAAGCAGACTATCTCGCTGTGGCCGCTCCAGATGTTGTTCAGCTGAGGCTCGCAGTAGAACGAGCTGCCGTATACGGTGGCAAAATTGTGGGGATGCTGCAGTACAAATACAGCTCTGCCGTCATTTTCCTTTTCAACGGCGGCAAGCTGCTTCTCGGCCCAGTGAATGACGCTGCGGGGATAGGTCCACTCCGTAACGTGAGGATAGCTTGACAGAGAAATAAAGGAGAAGCCGTTTATTTCGGTTACGTTGTAGGGGTCATATCCGAACTTTTCGCGGAACATGTCAAGCGAGTAATCCTGCTTGGTTTCATGGTTTCCGAGAATGCACAGAGCTTTGGTTTCGGGTCGGATATGTTCGCTCAGAGTAGCGACAAAGTTGTCGTAATCGGGTTCCGTGCCTATGCTTGTAAAATCGCCGAGACTGCAGAAGGCATCGATGCCCGGATATGTTTCGTTATCGTCAAACATTTCGTAAGCGGTGTCTATCATGGCTCCAACACGGGCGTTGTTATTGTGAGAATCGGTAAACACAACAAAGCGGATGGCAGGCACAAAATCATCGGGAGTCTGAGGAAATCCGTCGGTTACTTTTCCGCCGACTGTCTGAGCAAACCCGCCGAACAGACCGTTGCCAAGACCGATAACAGCTGCCAGAATAACAGCGATAATATCAAAAGGAGTAAGCAGTTTACTTGCGATTTTCATACAAATCTCTCTTTCTTTATTTATATTTTAAATATTATATCTGCTTGTTTTGATTTAAGTCAATAGATTTTTGCATTTTTCTATATAAATCGAAAAGCTGAAACCGAATTTATTATCCGTCATCGCGTTTTTCGAAAAAAGTCAGAAAACATATTGAACGTGCCTGCTTATTGTGATAAAATTCTATTAAACAGTAAAATGAACCGGAGGTTTTTAATTATGATTGCTATCCTGTCCCGAATAGTTGTTGCCGTTGTGACGCTTGCCTATATGATTTCGGGAAGCTATTACGGCGATTTAACCGTTGATTATTTCAAACGACTGAACAGCATTGATGTTTATGAGAATTCGACTGTAACCGCAATAGCCGCAAGAAGAGTTCACGATATTATCGAAGACCATTTTTCCTCGGAGCTTCCCGAGGACAAAAAGGTTAAAAAGGCTGTTTTTATCGGCTTTGACGGCGTCAGAGCGGATACCTTCCGTGACCTTGATACTCACGAGGTCAGCGCGATTAATTCAGTTCTCGGTGAAGGCGGACATGCTTATTTAAGCTATGCCGGCGGAATTAATTTCCCGTATTACAACATTCAGGCAACCGACAGCGCTCCGGGCTGGACAACCATGCTAACAGGCGAGCTTTACTATAAAACAGGCGTACTCTGGAACGATTACGAGAAAAACGATAAGTATCCCACGTTGATGAAATCGCTTATTGACGATAAGCTTGCGGACAAAACATCGTTTTATTCTTCATGGGGTTCATATATCGACACCACACTTAACAGCGAAAACGAAAGCAATAAGGCTGCCGGCTATAACGCAAATTATGTTGATGCGGCAGAGTATGTTGTTGAAGGAAAGAATAAAGGCGCGGGCATAGATGAAGATGTTGCCGTTACAGAGCTTTCAGTTGCCGACCTTAAGAACGAAGACTGCTCCGATTTCATCTTTGCACTTTATGAAAGCACAGACGAATACGGTCATTCAGCGGGCTTCCATCCGGACAGTGAAGCTTATATGAACGCTTTTGTGTTTGAGGACGAGCTTGCTCAGCAGATAATCGATACAATCAAATCAAGACCGTCATATGGCGAAGAGGACTGGCTTATACTCATATCCAGTGACCACGGCGGATTCAACCATGCTCACGGCTATTGCATGGCTATGGAAAGATATACCTATATTGTCTGCAACAAAAAGGTTTCAAAATTCATTTTTTAAGTGTAAAACATAAATCCGGGATGATGAAGGTCACCCCGGATTCTTTATCTCAGTCAATAATTGTTTCGTAATTATTGAATAATACGGAATATTATGCTACACTTTTGTCGGAGCTGCTTTTTCGGAACAGCTTTTATTATACAGAACAACAGGAGTGATATTGAATAAAACCGTTTATAAAAAGAATAATTTCCATGCTCATATGTATCGGAATGCTGTCGGCGCTGTTTGTTCCCGCGTATGCCGCGGAGCGTCCGCCCGTACCGAAGGCTGACGAATACGGCTTTGCGCATGTCAACGGGATAAATATGGAATATGCGGTCTACGGCTCGGAGAACGAACAGGTAATGCTCCTTTTCCCTCCCAACGGAAACGACATGCACTCCTTTGACGGCACCGTTCTGCCTTACCTTGCGCAGAGCTATAAGGTTATAACCGTTTCTCCGCGCGGATGCGGAAAGAGCGAAAGAGGCGGCGGCAAGCTTACCTTCGATGTCATGGCTCAGGATGTCTGCGAGATGCTTGAACAGATGAACATTGAAAGCGTTTATATTTTCGGGTTCAGCGACGGCGGAAATCTCGGTCTTGTTTTCACGCTTGCCTATCCCGAAAAGGTTGAAAAGCTTGCGGTAATGGGCGCGAACATAAATCCGCTCGGAACGAAGCCCTCGAGTCAGATAGGAATTGTTTTTGAGTACATTTTCCTTCGTATCAAATATTTCTTCACCAAAGACCCCGCTGTGGCGCTTGAGGGCGATATTGAGGGAATGATGGTAAATCAGCCGACGCTCAGGTTCAAAGACCTTGAAAGAATTAATATTCCCGTTCTGAATATTTACGGTCAGAGCGATATGATGCTTCGTACCCATTCAAAAAGGATAACGAAGCATATTCCCGACTGCCGCGGGATAATGGTCAGGGGCGGGGGACACAGCTCCTGCTTTGATTATACCGATGAGGTTATCGCTCCCGCGCTGACAGGATTCTTTGCAGACTGATAAGCAAAAAGAGAATAACGGCATTAATTAAAAACAGCCGTGTAATTCCGTTCAGGAGTTACACGGCTGTTCCTTTGAAGCTTAAAGCTCAATTGTTATGTTTTTTTCAAAAAGGCTGAGCAGTGTTCCGAGACTGTCGGAGGAGGCGGAAGCACCCGAAACGGATCTGACCGATTCAATATTCCGAAGCAGCACCTTTACACCGGAGGGAAGATTATCGAGCGAAACGGTGATTCTGTTTCCCTCGCGGCTTGCTTCCGCATTAAGAACTGCATTGCCGTGAATGTCGCATATGCGCACGGCGGTCTTGTCCTTAAGCTCAAAGATGTGAAGCGTAATGTTTTCGGCGTAGTCGTAATCAGGCTTTGTACTGTCTGCGCCGAAGGGTATGATTGAATTTTCCCTTGCGTAAAGCGGAAGCGAGAAGAAATCGTAATTATCCCTCTGCCATGTGCCGCCCTCGCGTATTTCGTTTGAGAAAACATGCGTCCATTTACCGCGCGGAAGATAATAATCGACATCGCCGCTTTCACGGAAAACGGGAGCTACAAGCAGCTTTTCACCGAGCATGTACTGACGGTCAAGGTCTTCACAGCAGAAATCATCCGTAAATTCAAGCACCATTGCGCGCATGACGGGAATACCCGTTTCGTGCGCGGTGACCGCGGCGTCGAAGAGGTACGGCATAAGCGTGCATTTAAACTCAGAGAAAAATTTTGCAACCGCAACGGATTCAGCCCCGTCCGTTTCACCCTCCTTGCTGAAGAGCCACGGAACGCGGTATGAGGCATTGCCGTGCAGGCGTGAATGTGTTGAGAGCAGACCGAATGCGAGCCAGCGCTTGTAAAGGTCGGCGCAGGCGGTACCCTCAAAGCCGCCTATGTCATGGCTCCAGAACGCGAAGCCCGAAAGACAGAGCGAAAGACCTGCGCGGATGGATTCCCACATTGAAAGGTAGTTCGCAAGGCAGTCGCCGCCCCAGTGTACGGGGAATTTCTGACAGCCTGCCGTTGCGCTGCGTGCAAAAACGGCGGCTTCGTTTTTACCCTTGTATTCCTCAATGACCTCAAATACGCACCTGTTGTAAAGATAGGTGTAATAATTGTGCATGCGTTCGGGGTCGGAGCCGTCAAAGTATACCGCGTCAACGGGAATACGCTCGCCGAAATCGGTCTTGAACGCGTCAACGCCCTGCTCAAGCAGGATGCGCAGTTTGTTCTGATACCATTTGTATGCGTCGGGATTTGTAAAGTCTACGATGCCCATGCCTGCCTGCCATAAATCCCACTGCCAGACATCGCCGTTCGGACGATTGAGGAGATAATTATTCTCCATTGCTTCCCTGAAAAGCGCGGATTTCTGACCGATATACGGATTAATCCATACGCAGATTTTAAGACCCGATGCTTTCATGCGCTTCAGCATGCCCTCGGGGTCGCTGAATACGGCTTTATCCCACTCAAAGCCGCACCATTCGTTTTCCTTCATCCAGTAGCAGTCGAAATGGAAAACGCTCATCGGAATTCCGCGCGAACGCATGCCTTCAATCATTTCGCCGACGGTTTTTTCGTCGTATGAGGTTGTGAATGACGATGTAAGCCATAAACCGAAGGTCCATGCAGGCGGAAGAGCGGGACGGCCTGTGAGGGCGGTGTAATGCGATATTACATCCTTCATATCCTCACCGCCGATAACCATAAAGTCAAGCTTTTCGCCGGGTACGGAAAACTGTACGCGCGTTACCTGCTCCGAGCAGACCTCAAAAGATACGCGCCCCGTATCGTTGACAAAAACGCCGTAGCCGCGGTTCGTGATATAAAACGGAATATTCTTATATGCCATATCCGAGCAGGTGCCGCCGTCCTCGTTCCAAATATCTACGGACTGTCCGTTTTTGACAAAGGGAGTGAAGCGTTCGCCGAGACCGTATACCTTTTCGCCGATGTCAAGGTCGAGCTGCGCACGCATATACGGACCGTCAGCCGTGGTAATGAAGCTCAGAAGCATTCTGCCGAAGCTCTGACTGACCGATGTGAGCAGTCTGTCCTTGTAGTAGAATGTCATCTCAGCCGGATTCTTGTGAATTTCAAGGCGTGCGCTGCCGCTTCTGACGGTATAAGTATCTCCGTTTTCCTCTGTTTCAAGTCTGACGGGTGCTTCGTTCAGTTCAAATTCGGGCATTTTTACGCGTGAACCTGCAAAATGCCGCGCCTGTATGCGAAAAATATCGGGACGGGGCGAGGAGATGTAAATCTCAACCAGCGGACCGCCGAGCGCACGCGAATCCTGGCTGTAAGGTACTGAATAGATATATATTCTGTCTCCCTCGTTTCTGATTTCACGCAGCTGTACGGTGTTGGTGCAGCTTACTTCGGGACGGTTCATCCAGTATCCGCTTGTAAATTTCATTGTCATCGCTCCCTCGGTTTCAGTTTCTTACAACATTATATCATACAAAATGAAATAATCAACGGCAGAAAAGATTGACATTTTAAACATTACAATGATATTATTGTTTTATAAAGAAATAACGGAGGCGATTCAATGTTCTCATCACTTGCAAAAAGGCAGCTTGCCGCTCTTGCTGCATTGCCGACAGTTTTCGGCGGAACCTTCAGGGCGCTGATTCATTTTAATTTTAAAAGGGTCGCCGCTCTTTTTATTGCATTCTTTCAGCTTATCGGCGCGGCTTTTTTTGATACGCCTGTAAAGCCCTACGGCGACATGATTGACATGAGCAGATTCGAGCTTGTGTGGCAGGATGAATTTGACAACGGATTTGACGATACCGTGTGGCAGGGACATTATGTCTACAGTGAAGAGGATACTCAGCTTCGCGACACCGCGTGGTGGAACCGCGGACAGGTGAGCTTCACCGACGACGGATGCCTGCTGCTTTCCGCCGAATATAAAGAGAACGGTCCAAAGGGCGCGGGCTATTATTCCTACGGCATGGAAACCAATCCGAATAAAAATTACAACGGCAGACATAAGGGCTATGAGCAGCTTTACGGCTATTTTGAGATAAGATGTATTCTGCCGAAGGGTGCGGGACTTAATCCTGCGTTCTGGATGCTGACCGACGGTATGTGGAACGACGATACCGACGGCGGCGTAACGGGCTGTGAGATTGATATCTTCGAAACAAGCTACAATTTCAATAAAAGAAGCCCGGACTACAATTCGGTATATCATACCGTACACGTTGACTCCTACGGTGAAAATCACAAGCAGGAGCTTCAGGGCTCCTTCTATGCCGATGACCCGTACAACAAGTTCAATACCTACGGTGTGGAATGGAATAAGGATGAATATATCTTCTACATCAACGGACAGGAAACGGCAAGAACCGACTTTGCGGGAGTGTGTGAGGTACCGCTGTACTTTATTATTTCGCTCGGCGTAAGTGACAAAATAGCAGAAAATGAATATCTTCCCTCCGCATTAAAGGTCGATTATGTAAGAGCGTATCAGTATAAGGAGCTGCTTCAGAAAAGCTGACATGCAGGATAATTTTTGATTAATTAATAAAAAACGGAGCTGATAAAATGAAAAAATCAATATTCAGAAGGCTGACGGCACTGCTGCTTGCGCTTGTGATGTGTCTGCTTCTGCCCGCGTGTTCGTTTTCTCCGGAGAACGCGGGGGAAGAGCTGACAGTTGCGGAACTTCCCGTGATATCCGATGAAGCGGAAACCGGGTCGGAGGTACAGGATGGGACGGACGAGGCGGAACAGCCTCAGACCGAAGCGGAAAGTCAAAAGACAACCACAACCCAAAAGACAACCGCAACAACCAAGAAGACAACCACAACGGCGACCAAAGCGCCGAAAAGCGGAAATGTCGTTGAAAGCGGAAAGTATGACTCCAGGGATGAGGTTGCTCTGTACATTCACACGTTCGGCCATCTGCCCTCAAATTACATCACCAAAAAGCAGGCTGAAAGCAAGGGCTGGAGCGGAGGCTCGCTGAAAAACTATGCTCCGGGCTGCTGCATAGGAGGGGACAGGTTCGGTAACTACGAGGGCCTTCTTCCGAAAGCCAAGGGACGAACCTATACCGAGTGCGATATAGACACGCTTAATGCGAAATCGCGCGGCGCGAAGCGGATTATTTTCTCAAATGACGGATTGATATTCTACACCGATGACCATTACGAAAGCTTTACTCAGCTTTACTGATAAGGAGACGCCATGAAACAGATAACACTGAACGGAAAGAAAATGACTGACAGAGAATCGGCGCATGCGTACATAGCCGAAAAGCTCGGTTTCCCGGATTATTACGGAAAAAATCTTGATGCGCTTGCCGACTGCGTTTCGGAATTCTGCCTTGATAAATATATCCGCTTTAAGCACTTTGAGGAGGCCGAAAAGAACCTCGGAGAATATGCGGAAGGTCTTTGTGAGGTCTTTTCCGATATCGCGGATGAGAATCCGAGGATAAGATTTAAAAAGCTGTAATGCCGCGGGGCTGCCGTTGAATGCGGCAGTCCCGGTTTTTATGCTGTTATTGCCTTGAATTAACAGGGAATATGGTATATACTTAAAATTAACATCGTTACGTTTGGAGGGGTTATATATGGGCTTGCTCGAAAAGCTTATGGATGCTTTGAATTTTGCCTTTCGTCAGAAGGCGGCGGTTTACAGAATCGGCGAAGTTTTTTCCTCGATTTTTGCAAACGGTTTTCACCCGAAAAGAATTATTTCATTCTTTATCGCCTTTCTTGAAATGTTTGCCGGTATTGCGGACAGGGGACTTACTCCTCTCGGTCAGCAGCTTGATTTAACAGGCTACAGCCTTGTTTTCTGCGACGAATTTGACGGCGACGCGCTTGACACGGACGCATGGTATTACCGCGGACTCGGCACAAGACGCGCAGGCTATACATGGTCGGACGAGGTAAAGGTTGAAAACGGCAATCTTGTCATAACGGCCGAATATCTTGAGGACGGACATTACGGCGCAGGCTGGTATGCGGGAAAAATCGGCACGGTCAAAAAATATAATAAGGGCTATTTTGAAATCCGCTGCAAGTGCAACGACGGCGGAGAAATCTGGAGCGCGTTCTGGACAATGCCCGAATATCCCATTGACCCGTACAGCCATGAAACCTCAAACGGCGGTGTAGGCGGCGCTGAAATTGACATTTTCGAAGCGCCGAACGCGCAGAAGCGCTTCGGCATGAAAAATGCGGTTTCGCAGACAATCCACTGCAACGGCGGCGATGATGATGCGGAGAACATCGACTCACGCTGTCTCGGATTCTTCAAGGGCAAAAATATTTATGACGAGTTCAATACCTACGGGCTTGAATGGACCGAGGATGAATACATTTTCTACATCAACGGTGTTGAAACCGCCAGAAGCTCATTTGAAAACGGTGTCTGCGATGTTGACGAAGAAATTATTGTTTCTCTTGAGCTTCCCGATGAAATAACGTTTGACCATGATTATAAAACACAGTTCGTAGTTGACTATGTGAAAATCTGGCAGAAATAACCGGAGGCAGTTATGAAAAAAATATTATCTTTATTATTGGTTGTTATTATGATGATTTCGTGTACTATGATTAATTCTTATGCGGCTGAGAACGCAATCTATGTTTCACCCGACGGCAGCGACGGTGCGGACGGCACCTTTGAAGCGCCTCTTGCTACGCTCAATGCTGCAAAGGAAAAGGCAAAAACCGTGAACGGTGATGTAACGGTATATTTCCGCGGAGGTACATACACCTTTGACAGTACGGTTTGTTTCAATCCGGCGGACAAAGCAAACGTAACATATAAGGCATATAACGGCGAAAAGGTTGTTTTCACCGCAGGCACTCCTTATACGGGCTTTGAGGAATGCACCGTCAACGGCGTAAAGGCATTCAGAAAGAATGTCGGTAAAGACGCCGACATCAGCACACTGTTCAATGAGGAAACCACGCTTAAGATTACCCGTTATCCCGAAAAGGGATACCTTTATCCCAGGGGAGTTGAGGATAAATACTGTCTCAATCCCGAAGTGGAAAATACTGACGGCGGCATCTTTCTTTCATACTCCGCTATGAATGTTAATACGAAAGATTTGCCTGGTCTCAGAAATCCTGATGCAGTTGTCGCAAGAATCCTTCACTGGTGGAAGGATGAGCTTCTGCCGGTAAAGAGCTATAACGCAAATACAGGTTTAATGGAATTTACCAAGGGCGCGTCAATGCGAATCAACGATACAGACAGATATTTTCTCGAAAATGTCTTTGAGGCTCTTAATGAGGCTCACGAATGGTACTTTGACAAGGCTGACGGAATACTTTATTATATCCCCGAAAAAGGCGAGAGCGCTGAAACGCTTACACTGTGGGGCGGCAGCCTTGAAACAATTATAAGCGTCAGCGGTGTTGACGGAATATCTTTTAAAAATATTGTTTTCAGAGGAAACGGCTATACTGTTAATCCGTATCAGGATTCGTCGCAGGCGGCTTACAATGCAAAGTCATGCCTTTCTTACGAAAATGCAAATGGATTTACCGTTAAAAACTGCGAATTTATTGACCTTGCTTCATGCGCCGTCTTCATGGGCCCGGCTGTTACGGACGGCAGAGTTGAAAACTGTCTGTTCAGCAATATCGGTGCGCAGGCGGTTTATGTCAGAGGCGAAAATGTCGAGGTTGACAGCCCGAGGGTCACAAAGAATATCACAATAACCAACAACATTATTTCGGGCTACGGCAGAATATTTTTCAATGCCGTCGGTATTCTGATTATCCATGCCAACAGCGTTGATGTCACTCACAACGAAATTCACGACGGCTATTACACCGCGATTTCGGTCGGCTGGGTATGGGGCTACGCCTACACGGTCACATACAACAACAAAATCTGTGACAATCTGATTTACAATATCGGTCAGGGCTGGCTTTCTGATATGGGAGGCATTTACACCCTCGGAAATCAGCCGGGTACAGTCCTTTCAGGCAATGTTATCCATAATGTTGCGGCAGACCCCGATGAGGGCGGCTACGGCGGATGGGGAGTTTATCTTGATGAAGGCTCCGCATATATCCTTGTTGAAAAGAATCTTGCCTATTGCTGCGGAAGCGACTCCTACCATCTCCATTACGGCTCATACAATACCGTCAGAAATAACATTTTTGCGTTGAGCGGAGAATCGCAGGTGCGTGCGGCTTCAGCACCGCAAAGGTCTGTTGCCAACGACGGCGGACTGAAAACGGCTGACTTTACAAATAATATTCTTCTTACCGACAGTAAGGTACGCACCTTCTCATATCTGCAGAATGACGAATGCTACAGCGAGGAAAACAATATTTTCTGGGACATCAGCAACAAAGATAAAATCCTTGTAGGCAAGGACGGAAATATTAAGAAGGGTATCAGCATTGAAACAGCGGAACGCAAGGGCATGATAACCAATCCCGTTGTAGCTGACCCGCTCTTTAAGGATGCGGCAAACTATGATTTCGAGCTTGCCGACAATTCACCTGCAATCAGTGCAGGCTTTGAAAAATGGGATTATTCCAACGCTGGCACGCTGAAAAATACGACAATCGGTCTTGATACCGCAGGCGGCATGACACCGTATAACGCGGAATCAAAGCCTGTCGATATGAAATCGTCAAAAGAACCGTGGCACTTTTTCAAAGTTATATGGAACTGGATCTGCAGAATTTTCAACAAGATTTTCAATAAATAATCCTGTTGACATATGTGTTTAAAAGAATTATTATGTAATTACGGTTCGGCGTGATTCGGATTGCTTCTGTCACACTGACCGAATAAAGCACAGAGGTGTATATTATGGGACTTTTTGATAATGCAAAGACTGAGTCATCGTATTCAACAGCTTCGGGTCAGGCAGGTTTGCAGTATGTAGTATTGCAGGTAACTCTTAAGGAAAAATTTCTTGGCACAGGCTCAGGCAATCTTACCGAACTTGAAAACGTAATTAATACTCAGGCGGCCAAGGGCTACAGACTGCATACAATCACAACCTCAAACGGCGGCTCAAAGGGTATGATGGGCGGCGACAGAATACAGGCTACACTTGTATTTGAAAGATTATAACATTTAAAGCGATTCAGCATCCTGCTTCCGTAAGGGCGGCGCAAGTTAGGGATAAATCGTCAGAAAACGCATCTTTCAGCGAATAACTGCTTCAAAAGCGGGCAACATACGTCAGTATGCTGCCTGCTTTTTCATTGTTCTTCATCTGAAATCTGTTGTTTTCAGATACGGAGTAGTTTTGAATGAGATAGAACCAGACTCAGACGCTGCTGACAAAACCGCAGGAATACTCGCGTATTTCAAGGTTTTTCAGCAAGTATAAGGCGATTATAGCCATTCAAAACCGGTTTCTCCCTAATTTGCACCGCCCAAACGGAGGCAGGATTTTTTATGCCCGCAGACATTTTCGCGAAAACAGTTTGAACAAATTACAATTTGGCGGAGTGCCTCCGCGCCCTCACCGGGCTGGCAGTTATCAGAGTTCTGTTACCCTGCGCGAGCCGTCGGAATATGTACAAATTACAATTTGTCGATGAGTTTGGTATAGCGGTCAGGCTCCCTTGTGTAAAGGGAGCTGTCGAGCGAATGCGAGACTGAGGGATTGTCTAAACGCGTTTTCTTGATAATCTATCTGCTATTCTTTTTTACAATCCCTCCGTCACGGCTTATGCCGT
>JAZUDP010000082.1:0-12116 GCA_045639705.1 Acutalibacteraceae bacterium | reverse complement strand
AGTACGAGAATAAAATTCTCTGCATGGAGCATGACGGGGATTTCTTCGGTACAGTGGAGCAGTACATGAGTACAACTTCCGCAAAGCTGATTTTCGGAGGTGGTACGGATGCTTGATACCTTTGTACAGATGTTTTCATACAGCTTCATGCTTCGGGCCATAATTGTCGGCGTCCTTGTCGCTCTGTGTTCGGCGCTTCTCGGCGTAACGCTTGTCCTTAAACGCTATTCAATGATAGGCGACGGACTTTCACATGTCGGCTTCGGCGCACTGTGCCTTGCTCTTGCAATGAATGTTGCTCCGCTTGCCGTTTCCGTTCCCGTTGTGGTAATTGCCGCATTTCTTCTCCTGAGAATAAGCGAGAACAGCAAAATCAAGGGCGACGCCGCTAT
Organism: Acutalibacteraceae bacterium; assembly: GCA_045639705.1. Taxonomy (GTDB): domain Bacteria; phylum Bacillota; class Clostridia; order Oscillospirales; family Acutalibacteraceae; genus CAG-488. The sequence goes on along the minus strand of JAZUDP010000082.1, from coordinate 11,724 downwards.
AGCGATGATTTCAAGCACCGCGCTTGCGGCAGGAATAATTGTAACATCAATGACAACGGGCATAAATTCGGATGTCAACGGTTACATGTTCGGCAGCATACTTGCAATGAGTTCAACTGATGTCTATGTGAGCATTATCCTTTCAATTGCCGTGCTTGTGCTTTATGTTGTGTTCTACAACAAGATTTTCGCGGTGACATTTGACGAAAGCTTTGCCCGTGCCACGGGTACAAAAACGGGAATGTACAACACTCTTGTTTCGCTTCTGACAGCGGTTACAATTGTTATCGGCATGAGAATAATGGGCGCGATGCTTATTTCGAGCCTGATTATTTTCCCTGCGCTTACATCAATGCGCGTGTGCCGTTCGTTCAAAAGCGTTGTTGCGGTATCGGCGGTTGTATCGGTTGCCTGTTTCTTTACGGGACTTTTCATTTCCTTCGCGTTTTCAATGCCTGCGGGTGCAAGCGTTGTTGCGGTCAATGCTGCGGCGTTCGGCATTTTCTCACTTGCGGGAATTATTAAACGCAGGGCGTCATAAATTAAAATGAGGTGATATTATGAAAGAGCTTGAAAGCATTAAATCGTTAAAGGAGAATCTTGTCAGCCTTATTGATGACGAGTGGGGGCTTGTCTGTGCGGGCGACGGTGAAGAGTGGAACGGAATGACAATCAGCTGGGGCGGAGCTGGCGAACTCTGGAACAGGGATGTTGTTATGACATTTATCCGTCCGCAGAGATATACAAAAGTACTTATGGATAAAAGCGGTTATTTTACCGTCAGTTTTTTTGATAAGGACAGAAAGGACGCGCTTAAAATCTGCGGTTCAAAATCGGGCAGAGACTGCGATAAGATGAAGCTTGCAGGTCTTACTCCCGAATACTGCGGCGAAGCGGTTTATCCCGCGGAGGCAAGACTTGTTCTTGTCTGCAGAAAAATTGCGGTTCAGAAGCTTGACAGCGCAGGCTTTACTGATGAATCCATTGAGAGCAATTACCCGAACAAAGACTACCATTTTGTCTATATCGGAGAGGTAGTAAAAGTTTTTGAAAAAAATTGAAAAAATTTCAAAAAAAGTGTTGACAAATCCAAAAACATAATATATAATATGCAAGTCGCTTGGAGGTAAACAGCCTTCAGCAGTCGGTGTCAATGGCAAAGAGGGTCCACCCGTTCCCATACCGAACACGGTAGTTAAGCTCTTTCGCGCTGACAATACTTGGAGGGCAGCCTCCCGGGAAGATAAGGCGATGCCGACATAATTAAAGCAGCCACCCAATAGGGCGGCTGTTTTGTTTTATCTTCTTTTCGGCGCTGCGGAAACAGGGCAGTCGCAGCTGACGAGAATTGTGTCCTCGCCGATAATATCAATGTCATCCCACGGAATGACAATATCCTCGCATTTCCCGAGAAAGCCCGCCATTCTGCCTCTGCCGTAAATAACAATTGCGTTCAGCCTTCCGCTCTGAATGTCGATTTCCACATCGTCCACGCTCCCGAGCCTTGCGCCGTTTGATTTGCAGATTACCTCCTTATTCCTTAATTCCGCTATACAGCAACTCATACAAAAAACCACCTTCCGAATTGTTGTATTTTACTATATTGATTATGTTGTAATTAACCTGATTATGTGATAAAATAATCAGGTATTATTTTTTATACATGTGTATGAAAGGAAGCAGAAAATTATGAAAAAAGTTATTTCCGTAATTCTTTCGCTGGTAATGGTTTTCTCAATCGGAACCGCTGCCATCGGAACAGGTGCGGCAGCAGCTGACACCGCGTCAATTGTTGAAACGCTTAACATTCCTACTGACAAGGCACAGCTTGAGCAGACAGGCAAGCGTATTCTCTGGAATGTTATTCAGGCTCTTGTTGACACAATAGTTAAAACTCTTGAGCAGGTGATTCCTACCGTCAGATTCCCTCAGAAGGCTGACTTTGAGTTTGAAAACTTCTATGAGGGCATGGATAATTTTATTACTGAGCCTGCAAAGAACGCGGTATGGAGCATAGGCTACGGCAGCGAATCTCTCCAGACAGGCAATGAGCTTGACGGCAAGCACATGGTAGCGGGCAGCCTTTCACTCGATAAGTCTGCAACAGCGATATATGATGACCAGCGTGTCCGCGCAATTGCCATGAATGACGGAAGCGGCAGAGGAACTGTTGTTTATGCTGTTCTTGACGCGTTCGGCCTTTCAAGCGGTGATGTACAGGGTATCCGCGGAACCCTTGCGGATTATGCAAAGCAGAACAACATTGTCGGCATCAATCTCGGCGTTCTTCATCAGCACAGCTGTGTTGATACCTTCGGCATGAACGGCAATATTCTCAAAATGGTATTCTTTAATCCCGTAATCAGCTTCTGCAATAATGTTTTCGGTACGGATTTTGACACAATCAACGGTCAGAATGACGAGTTCATGGCAAACCTTTATCAGAAGACAGGCGACGCAATCAAGGCCGCTGTAAGCGATATGAAGGCGGGTAAGCTTTTCTATTCAAAGATTGATGCAGCTGAATACATTCACGACAAGCGCACACCCGAAAAAATTGACCCGTATATCCATGTACTCCGTTTCGTTCCCAATGACGGCAGCCGCGAGACATATCTCTGCAATATGGCTATTCACTGTGTAGGCAACGGCGCGGCAGGTACAGAGGTTACAGGCGACTATCCGTATTATATTGAGCAGGTTCTTAATGAAAAGAAGGACGCAAACTTCATGCAGATTCAGGGCGCGGAGCTTGCGATTACATCAGAATACGCTCCTCTTGAGGATCAGTTCACAGAGGAAATGTCACGTTATGACAGACTTTGTGTATACGGCACAGCTCTCGGCAATCTTATCGCCGATTCCACAGCAGCCGAAAAGGAAGTCAAGCCCATACTTAACTATAAGGCAAAGACTTATTTCGTTAAGGTAAACAATTCTCTGCTTTCATTCCTCGGCAGCATGGGCGCTCTTACAAACAACTGTGTTGCAACCGACTCAATTCAGTTCGGCATTGATGTTGCGACAGAAATCGGTTATCTTGAGCTTGGCGACGACCTTGCAATTGCAATCGTTCCCGGTGAGCTTGAACCCACAATCGCATTCGGCGGCAGCTTCACAGCCAAGGATTCATGGCGCGGCAAGGACTTTAACTATCCTTCATTCCAGCAGGTTGTAGGCGAGGATAAAGAGCTTCTCGTATTCGGTCTTTCGAATGACCAGATAGGCTACATCCTTGCTGATAACGATTACCGCTCAATGTTCCTTGAGAACGAGGAAATCGTTTCAACAGGCAGCGTAGCGGGCTCAACAACAGCGGAAGCCTTCATCGCTCTTATCGACAGCATTAAATAAATAATAAAACAAGCAAAGCGGCGTGATTTTTCACGCCGCTTGTTCTTTATTTATTCTGCAACAGTTCTGTAAATTGGGGATTTGCCGAGGTGTATATGATTATACTTTCTTAACCGTATACTTTCCGGCCTTAAGCGGAAGGTCAGGCATGTTGTGCGGGTCTGTCCTTGTGTTCTCACCCTTGAACAGATATCCCTTCGGCAGCTTAATATATCCTGTTGCCTCGTCGGGACATTCAACAGTCAGGTCAATCAGATCGCCGTTTTTCTCCCATTTGACGCTTATCTTTCCGCACGGAGCGTTGTAGAATGCAGATGCGTGTTCAAGCGTTCCGATAAATGACGGAGCAATATCAAAATCATCGGGTGATGTCTTGCGCGGATTTACTCTGATACCTGCAACGCGCTGAATGAACCAGTTGATTATATCGCCCATGAAGTGATGATTGAGCGAGTTGGGATGGTCAATTTCATCTTCGTCGAGGAAATCCTCGGGCAGTGAGGTGTAGCCGTAGCGCAGGAACATTCCGTATGAGGGATAGTCGTCACGGGTAATCATCTTATATGCAAGGTCGCTCTCACCGAGGTCGGAAAGAACATGGAAAACCGTTCTGATGCCTATCATACCGCAGGCAAAATGGTCGTCAGCTTCGTGAATAAGGTCAACAAGCACCCTGCCTGCCGCCTGCTTTTCCCATTCGTTGAATACTCCGTAGTAGATGCAGATTGCCTGCGCTGTCTGTGAGCGTGAATGAACCGTCATTGTGCCGAAATCAACAAGATTCTTTCTTATTGCTTCGCGCATTGAATTGTAGAGTCCGTCGGCGAAATCTCTGTGCATCTTAAGTCCGAGGGCGTCGAACAGGTCGCGCGCCTTTCCGGCGATGTACATGGTTATAACACTGTCGGTTACATAGAGCGGACAGACAGGCTCGCCTGCGCCTCTGCCGGGCTGAAGCCAGTCGCCGAGACCTATTGCGATAAGTCCGTCGGGACGGCGCTGCTGTGAAATATATGAAAGGTAGCGGAGAATGCTTTCGCTGCATTCTTTTGCAGGTTCAAGGTCGCCGCGCATGCGCCACATCTGCCAGCAGAGTTCGGTCATGACATTGTCCCACGCGGGACCGTTGCCCCATTCAAAGCCCCAGCCGCCTGTGGGAATAATTCCGGGCAGTCTGCCGTCGGGAGCCTGAGCAAGACAGATGTTGCGGAGCCATTCGCGGTAGCTCTTTTCAGGCGTGAGGGTAAGCAGGATTCTTTCTGCCGAAACCGCCGCGTCGCCTGTCCAGCCGTTTTTCTCTCTGTGCGGACAGTCGGTGGGGAAGTAGTAGAAGTTCGCAAGGTCGGAAACCCTTGACATATCTCTGAGAGCGTTCATGACGGGGTCGGAGCATTCAAAGCTTCCGCGCTCGCTGAAATCGGAGTTTGCAACAAGCATTGTCAGTGTTTCGGGAACAGTCTGTTCAGCGGTAAGTCCGAAAACAACAGCGTAGCGGTAACCGACATATGTAAACGGAGGCTCAAAAATATCTTCGTTTCCGCTGCATACGAAATAACAGGTCTGACCGTAGCCGTCGGGATAGAAGCTGCCTGTGTTTTCATAGGAAATCTCGCCCTTTGAATTTTCAAGCTCGCTGAACTGAATAAAGATTTTCTGACCCTTTTCGCCTTTTATCTTAAGACGGAAAATGCCTGCCGTATTCACTCCGAAATCGTAAAGGATTCCCTTTTTGCCGCGGTAACCGAACTTGAACTGGGTGTCAAGACGCATGTTCTCTCGGTTATGAAGTCTGTCGCAGAGCGTGACCTCTTTGATTTCAACGGGAGCAATCTCTTTCGTGATTCTGACAGGGTCGGCTTCGCAGATGCGGTATTCGCCGCGCGGCTGCTCCGCGGGCTTGACGGCGCACCAGTCGCTGTCGTCAAAATCAGCCGTGTTCCAGCCGTCAATATAAAGATTTGCGTCACAGAATGCGCCGCTTCTCAGGTCGTCAAAGATGATGTGCGACGGGTGACACTTAAAGCTTTCGTCAGCCTCAATAACAGCTTTGCTGCCGTCTGCGTTTTCAATGTCAAGTCTGAAGGCGAAGCAGGGGATATTGCGGAAACGCGCAATATCAAAATCCCATACGCGGCCGCCGTGAGCGTTCTGCATACCGTTGCCGAGCATCAGACCGACGGCGTTTCTGCCCGATTCAAGCAGGTCCGTAACATCGTAGGTGTCAAAATAAACAATGTCGTCGGGATTTGAAATGTAGGGGGCAAGCAGACCCTTTGTAATCTTTCTGCCGTTTACCCAAAGGTCATAGAAGCCGAGACCGCTTACGGTGACAACTGCCTTTTTTACATCGGAAAGCTCAAAGGTCTTTCTTATATATGGAGCATTTACATGTTTTTCGTAAGTGCCGTATGTGTCTGTTGCGCGATAAAATCTGCCGGGAAAATCCATTTTCTGCACCTCTTTCAAAAGATTTGTAAATACATTATAAACGCATATAAAAACCGTGTCAATTAAACGGAAGAGATTTTTATACCCGTTTAATAAAATTTTATTTATTAGCCGAAACAAGTGGACTTTTCTGTTTCTTTGATGTAGAATAAGCAGAAAAGTATTTATTCTAAAGAGGCATCGTCCCGTGAGTCAGATAAATAAAAAGCAGTTTTATTCCATACTGTTCCCGACAATTATCGAAGTGATATTCAATCAGCTTTTTTCTCTTGTTGACAGCATTATGGTCGGACATATTCCGAATTCAACGGTTGCGGTTGCGGCGCTTTCGCTGTGCCACTCGCCGCTGAATCTTGTAATCTGTGTAATGAGTTCGTTCTTTATCGGTACAACCGCCGTTGTTGCGTGGTACTACGGAGCGGATGACAAAAAGAAAATGAATGAAACGGCGCAGCAGTCGCTGATGATTGCGTTTTTCCTCGGGATTTTTGCCTCGGTTGTTTCGTATACCTTTTCACCTCAGTTCATGGGCTTTGTATGCGGCAAAAGCGAAACACTTGAAACCGCAGTGCTTTATTTCAGAATCAATTCACTCGGCTTTTTCTTTCAGATCTGCTCAATCTGCATAACGGCCTCGTTCCGCGGAAAAGGAATAACAAAGGTGCCGATGTTTTACAACATTGCGGGCAACGGACTGAATGTCATGCTCAATTACATACTGATATACGGAAAGCTCGGCTTTTCGCCTATGTATGTAAGGGGCGCCGCGATAGCAACTGTCTGCTCTAAAATCATTATATTTTTTATGTCCGTGCTGCTGTTTGTTTTTTCGGAAAACGGATTCCCGTCACACCGCGAAAATATTTCGCTTCATCTGTCCGGACATGTAAGGCACAGAATGTTCAGAATCGGCATTACCTCGGCATGCGAGCAGCTAATTCTTCAGATGGGCGCAACTCTGACCTCGAAAATAATATCAGTTCTTCCCACAGGGCAGATTGCCGCCCTGCAGATTACCTCAAATCTTGAATCGTTTGCGTGGGCAAGCGGCGATGCCTGCTGTACCGCATCCACATCTCTTTTCGGAAAATCTCTGGGTGAGGGGAAGCCTGAAAATGCCCGCAGTTATCTTAAACTGACTGAGAAATGGGCGATTGGATTCTCAGCGGCGGAGATGCTTGTGTTCTGCCTTTGTGGAAAGCTTATCTGCCGCCTTTTTACAAACGATACATCTATTTACGGGTATATAGTTACTTATCTGTTAATAGCCGCTGTCGGACTGCCGTTTATTAATACGCATAAGACCGTGTCGGGCGCGCTGCGGGGCGCAGGGGATTCGGTCGGACCCCTTGTTTCCTCGTTAATCAGTCTGTGGATTTTCAGAGTTCTGCTCGGCTATATTCTTATTTCCGTTCTCAAAATGGACGCCGCGGCATACAGATGGAGCCTTAATGCCGACCAGTTTGTGAGGATGGTAATGATGCTTATCTTCTATCTCAGCGGTCACTGGAAAAAATATGGGGAAAAACCCGATAAAGCCTGATGCTTCTGTATCGGAAAACAAAAAATCCGAGCTGTCATTATCATAAGACAGCTCGGATTTTTAACTGTGGTGCCGGTGACCGGGGTTATTGCTCTGGAAGTATTGATATTGCTGAACTTTTTCAAGTTTGGGTAGCCTTTGGGTAGCCATTCGTATGTTTTTAACTGTTTTTATGCGTTTTTAAGGGCTTCTTCGCTATCCCTTGCTGATGTTTCAGATTTGACATTTGCGCTTGATGCCAAGTCAATTTTTTTCAAGTAATCACTCAGCTTTTGTATCTCGTTGTCACGGTATACATCAAAAACATCGGCATAGGTGTCCATTGTAACGCGTATATCGGTATGCCCGAGAAGTTTTTGAAGAACGTTTGGCTGCATTCCTGCTTCAATGCACATTGTTGCGTATGTATGTCTGAGTGAGTGCAGATCTACTTTTCCATCAACGGTATCATCAATAATTTCATATTTTTTGCGCAATCGGAAAAACTGATTTTTCACAACACTGGTCGATATCGGTGAACCGTCTTTCCTTGTGAAGATGTATCCGCTTTCCTTTTCACCTATTGCATCTTCCAATATTTCTTTTACTTCTGCGGTAATTGGAATTGTTCTTTTGCCTGCTTCTGTTTTAGTGGTTTCGCTTATAACTGCTCTTCCTTTTTCACCTATGGATACTGTACGGCAAATGGATATACATTTGAACGTAAAATTTACATCGGTAACCTTAAGTGCGTTAACTTCACCCATTCTCATTCCCGTATACAGGGACAACAGCATTTGATTTCCGTATTTTATATCATTCTCCTTCAAAACCTTAACAAGCTTTTTACGCTCGTCAAGATTTAATCCTCTGACTGCTATTTTTTTCTGCTTAGAATGAGGTTTTTCAATATCGAGCATCAAGTTTTTGTTTATTATTCCGCGTTTTGCAGCCTCTGCAAAAACCATTTTCAGCATTTCATATTCTTTATTTATTACCGATTGGCTATATGAAATCTCATTCAGAAGAAATCTTTTAATTTGTGTAACCGTACAGGATTGAATAGGTGAGTTATATATCTCTGAAAGACCCTTTAATGTTTCAAGCGATCGGTAATACGTAGCATCTTTTGTTTTTCCGAGATTATGCTTATCGTCAATCATCTGCTTAGCAAGATGATAAATCGTAATATCAGAGTTATCAAGGAAAGTGCCGGTATAAATATCGACACTGACCTGCTTCAGCTTCTGTTTTACTTCAAGTTTTGTTCTTCCATATACGGTCTTGCGTTTTCTTTTTCCGTCCGGCCCTTTACCAAGGCTGTATGTTCCAACCCATCTGCCTTTGCTATCATTATAATAAACAGAACCTTCTCCGTATGTTTGTCCTTTTTTCATTCTTAATTCCTTCTTCCATAGAAATTATCGCATGTATGTCTGCCCTGAACCCATTCCGCAAATGATTTTTCAGATACACGGTAATTCTTACCTACCATAATCAAAGGAAAATCTGCTCTCGACATGACTTCCCTTGCTGTTGTAAGATTGCATTTCAATATATCCGCAACTTCCTTTGTGCCGAGCATCTTGAACGCATCATAGGTTTGTTCTCCGTTGAATACAATTTCTTCTGCGGTTGTTGTTTCATCTTTGGTGCTTGTAATATTTTCAGTGGGACCAATATAAGCTACGTCCCTTGCAATTTCGTTATTAATAAATCTGTAATTAACCATAACTATTTCTCCTTTTAATTTATTGCCGGTTTTATGCACCGGCGGGGCAAAATTAATTTTTATTTGTATGTTTTTCTTCTTCAAGGATTTTCCTGAAGTCGATATTTACATTAAGCATATATTTCAAGCTGTTCACCGTCCTTATCCAGAACGCAAGGCTTTCTCCCGGAGCATCAACCGTAAATAACAGCTGACGCATAACAACTTCTCTCAACTCTGTATCAGGTATTCGCTCATCTAAAAATCTTGAGTCCACTATGATTGAATATTCCTTCTTGCCGTTGCTTTGTACGCACATTCCGTCAATGTCTTCAAGCATTGCATCATCAACATAAACAACAGTTCCGACTGCCACACCAATCTTTGCTAATTCCAGCGAACATGCAATTACCATTCTCTATAATTTTGTCAATTTTTGCATTTTTTCTCCTTTATTTTTCAATATTATTTGTTTAAAAAAGTGGTTCATTTTTTCACACTGTCTGTACATAAAAAAAGACGGCAAAAAAAACATTAATAAATTATTTATCTGTATTTAATTCTCTTTATTGTTGATACTGAACATGAAAACATTTCTGCATATTCTTTATTTGTATATTCATTTCCATGCTCTGCTATAAAGGAAATCTTTTCATTTTTAAGGTTACTTTTTTCTGAATTTTTCTTCTTACGTTCATAATATTTTTTACATTTATTTTTATTATTTTTACGTTCAATTTCTTTCTTACTTTTTTCTGTAAAACCATAGCTTTCTTCTAAGTCCTGCTATGTAAAATTAAGCCAGTCAGCAATTGTTTCGTTCTTGTATTTGTATGTCCTGTCTGAAGCATAAACTCTTGTTAAATCAGCTAATGCCTCAGGATAAAAACTATGGGATTCAGAAATATATTTTTTTATAAATTTATGGGCTTCGTCTTCAGTAAATTTATTATTTTTCAAGACGTTTGCCATTATCATAAAGAAATTATGCCTTACGCCTACAACTAATCCGTTATGACGAACATAGTAATTATGAAGGTCAATTAAAAGATGCTTATTTCTCGAATTTGCTTCGTTGTGATTCTTGTAATTAAGACTATTAAAATTGAGAATATCTTCATTAATTTTTTCAGCTGTTTCGGATATTATTTTTTCAGGTTTTTCAGAATTATTTTCTTGAAAATTTATTTCAGAATTTTGATTAATTTTTTCGTCATTTTTATTATTATTTTTTTCTGTTTTTTTTGCTTCAGATTTTTTAGTTTTCGTTGCTATTTTTTCAAAATATTCTTCGCTTTCAAGTATGTCATCGGCCCATGAAAATTCATTAATGCGATAAGTTGTTTCATTGCTTGTTTTATATAGCCTTGATTTAATTGCAGAATTATTTTTTAGATTATAACTGCAAGGGACTCTGAAACAATGACAGAAAGGAACACATGAAGCGTCTGCAAAAAATATTTTTACGAGCTGCTTATGTACTTCTTTTCTGAAATCATCGTTGTCGGATTCCTCGGATAAAATATAATACAAATGCAAACCGTGACCACTGAAACAAATATAATTCGGAAGCTGATTTTGAGCAACAAAATATTCGCGCTTTAAAAATTCTTCAATATTTTTTTCGTTGAGTTCTTCGATACCTTCAATTCCGTCAATATCTATTACGAGCGATTTTGCTTTTAATCCGTTTTTATTTTTTGCTGTACGTCCTCTATCCTTTATGTAGCTGTTTGCGGAATAAAAAACCGTATACTGCTGCTGTTTCGTTGCAAAAACAAGATGATTAATGAAATCAGAACGAGACTTGTATTTGCTGAAAAACACAGATTTTCCGAGCAGTGGATTATATTCCATTTGCCGTTGGATATAAAACGCATCACCTGTTTCGGGTACAACCTCATTTAAAAAGCGGAACAGCATTTCGTTACTGTAATCAATATTTTCGGGGCAGTTGATTATTTCAAGGCAATCCTTACGATAAATGCAATTTCTGATATTGTTGGCTATAATCCGATAACTTGACGAATTCCCTGCAGCAGCGCTGTATAATTCATATCTCTCTTTTCTGCTTTCGTACCTGTCAAGGCCTCTCTACGAATAAAACATTCCGCGTTCCTCCTTTTCATACTTTGTTTTTCTCACCTGACCGTTATTTCTGTTAGGGTATTCGCAATCTATGTAAACATCAAAGCTCTTGACTTTGATGGGATTTTCTTATAAAATAGAAAAGCAAAGCTGCCCATGCAAAAAACTGCATAGGTTATGTATTGCTCCCGCTGCATATGAGTTCGGTCGCCAAACTAAACCTCATATACGGCGGCTTTTTTTATTTTTTGTTTTTTATCTGCCGATGAATGAAATGATATCCGTGACCTCAACATTGTCGGGGCAGTTATATCTTATTTTGCTTATTGTTTCTTCATTGGGTTCCGTTATGATTATTTTTCTGCAATCCGGTCCGAGAAGCTTCATTGCGTGACAGTTTTCTTTGACTTCTTCCATGTGGTATTTCGGAATTACCTGTATTGCAACCGTTACCTGATTGTCGTCAACGATAACGAAGTCAACGCTCTTTGTCGCTCTGTGCGGTTTCTTATCCTCTCCGAGCTGAGACGTTACATAAAAAGCATTATACAGCGAGACATCGTGCTTCATCAGTTCAGAACATATCAGAGACAAATACAAC